>NZ_JBHWJT010000012.1:0-50196 GCF_042731325.1 Streptomyces sp. NPDC059866
GAGGTGTTCGTCGCCGGTGTCGAGGTCGACTGGTCGCCGTGGGTGCAGGGTGGTCGGCTGGTGGATCTGCCGACGTACGCCTTCCAGCGGCGGCGCTACTGGCGGCCCGCCGCCGCCACGACCGTCGATGTCGGTGCCGCCGGACTGGGTACCGTACGGCACCCGCTGCTCGGCGCGGCGGTCCGGCTGGCCGGCAGCGATGACGTCGTGCTCACCGGACGCGTGTCCCGCGCGACCCACCCCTGGCTGGAGGACCACGCCGTCTTCGGCACCGTCCTGCTGCCCGGAACCGCCTTCGTCGAGATGACCCTGCGCGCCGGTGAGGAGGTCGGCTGCCCGTACGTGCGTGAACTCGCCGTGCACGCACCGCTGTCCCTTCCCGAGCACGCGGAGGTCGACGTGCAGGTGCAGGTCGGCGCCGGGCAGGACGGCAGTCGGCCGGTGGACGTCCACTCCCGCCCGCGCCGGCCCGACGGCACCGGGGAGTGGACCCATCACGCAAGCGCCGTCCTCACCGAGGAGGGCAGCGCACCCACGGAGGCCACCGGGCCGCTGCACGGCACCGCGTGGCCGCCCGCCGGCGCCGAGCGGCTGGACGCCGCCGCGCACTACGACACGATGGCCGCCGCCGGCCTGGAGTACGGGCCGGCGTTCCAGGGCCTGTCCGACGTGTGGCGGCTCGGCGACGAGATCCTCGCCCGGGTCACGCTGCCCGGCCGGCAGGCGGAGGAGGCGGCGACGTTCGGGCTGCACCCCGCCCTGCTCGACGCGGCACTGCAGGCGGCCGCCGTGGACGGGCTGGACGGCCGGACGCCGCTGCCCTTCTCCTTCGGCACCGTCACCCTGCACACGCCCGGCGCCACCGAGGTGCGCGTCCGGGTCGCGCCCGCCGGACGCGACACCTTCACCGTGGAACTGGCCGACCCGGCCGGCACGCCGGTCGCCCGTATCGACTCGCTGCTGGTGCGCCCCGTGACGGCCGGCGACCTCACCACCCCGGAGAGCAGCACGGAGACGCTGCTGTCCGTCGAGTGGTCCGCGTACGACGGCACCGCGGACGCCGGGAGCGACGGGACCGCGCCGGAGCTGACGCTGCTGCAGGCCGCCGACCCGGGGCCGGATGCCGGGGACGTCGTGACCCGGGCGCGGGCCGTGCTGCACGAGACGCTCGACGGGCTGCAGGCGTGGCTGGCCCAGGACCGGCCCGCCTCCGCCCGCCTCGTCGTGCTCACCCGCGGGGCCGTGCTGACCGGCGCCGAGGACGAGGGCGCTGAGGTCAACCTCGTGCACGCGCCCGTGTGGGGCCTGGTCCGGGCCGCCCGGACGGAGAACCCCGGCCGGATCGTCCTCGTCGACGTCGACTCCGGCACCTGGGACGGGCTGACGGACGTCACCGACCTGGGAATCACCGGTGACATGCCCGAACTGGCGATCCGCCGGGGCCGGACGTACATGCCCGTACTGCGCCGCCAGGCGACGGACCGTACCGACGGCGCAGCCGCCGCGCTGGGCACCGGCACCGTGCTGATCACCGGCGGGACGAGCGGGCTGGGCGCACAGGTCGCCCGGCATGTCGCCGGTCTCGGCGCCCGGCATCTGCTGCTGCTGTCCCGCCGTGGCCCGGACGCCGACGGGGCCGAGGCGCTGCGCGCGGAACTCGCCGCCGCCGGGACGCAGGTCAGCATCCGCGCCTGTGACGTGGCCGACCGCGCCCAACTGGCGCAGGCGCTGCGGGACATACCCGCCGAGCATCCGCTGACCGCCGTCATCCACTCGGCCGGCGTGCTCCACGACGGCGTGATCGAGTCCATCGACGCCGAGGGGCTCGACGCCGTGCTGCGGCCGAAGATCGACGCCGCCTGGCATCTGCACGAGCTGACCGCCGGCACGGAACTCGCCGCCTTCGTGGTGTTCTCCTCCGTCTCCGGGATCCTCGGCGGAGCCGGGCAGGGCAGCTACGCCGCCGCCAACGTCTTCCTCGACGCCCTCATGCAGCAGCGCCGACGCGGCGGGCGTCCCGGACTCTCGCTGGCCTGGGGCCTGTGGGCGGAGACCACCGGCATGACCGGGCACCTGGCCGAGGCCGACGTCGAGCGGATCAACCGCGGCGGCATCACCGTTCTCGGCACCGGACAGGGCCTGACCCTCCTCGACGCCGCACTGAGCCGGGACGCGGCCGACGCCGTGCTCGTCGCGGTCGCCCTCGACCTGCCCGTCCTGCGCACCAGCGAGCCGAACCTGCTCCCGCCGCTGCTGGCCGGACTGTTCCCGCCGCGCCGCCGGGTCTCCGTGGCCCGCAGCGGGCGGCAGAACGGCGGCGCCGGGCGCGTGGCACTGGACTCCCGGGCCGACGTGGTGGAGCGGCTGCGGTACCGGTTCGCGAGCACGATGGGCTTCGACACGACGGAACTCGACGTCACCGTGCCACTCGTCGGCCAGGGCCTGGACTCCGTGATGGCCATGCAGACCCGCAGCCTGATCGAGTCCGACTTCGGCCGGACCCTGCCGATCGCGCAGATGTTCAACGGCGCAAGCATCGAGAACATCGCCGACCATCTCGTCGCCGGCGCGGACGACGCACAGGCCGGCACCGCACCGGAAGCCGAAGGCGCCGGCACGGCAGAGGCCGAGGACGTACCGGAGGTCGTCCTGCACCCGGCCACGCGGGACGTCGTACGACTGCTGCGCGCGGAGCAGCACGGCACACCGAGCGTCACCCACCACATCGGGCTCGCCGTCCGGCTCACCACCCCGACCACCCGCGACCGCCTCACCGAGGTGATCGCCGATCTGGCCGCCCGGCATGCGGCCCTGCGTACCGCGATCGTCCCGGACGCCGACGGCGGACGGCAGCTGGAGGTACGGCGCCACCCGGCCGGCGAACTGCTCCGCTGGTCCGCGGTGGACGAGGGCACCGACGTCGACCGGCGGCTCCAGGAACTGATGGAACCGCCCTTCGACCTCGCGGTGTCCCCGCTGTGGCGGTTCGAACTGCTCGCCCACCCGTCCGGCGACCAGGTGCTGGTGTTCGGCGCCCACCACGCCGTCTCCGACCTGGCCTCGCTGATGCTGCTGGCCGACGAACTGGCCGCCGCACTCGGCGGCACCCGGCCGCCCGCCGTCGTGTCCAACCGCGACATCGAGCTGCTGCTGCGCGCCCAGGCCGCGCGTCCGGCGGACGACCGCGGCCCGTCGGAGCCGTGGCGCGATGAGTTCACCGGCGTCGAACGGCTCGACCTGGAACTGGCCCGGCCGAGGCCCGGACAGCGGTCGTACCGCTCCGCCATGCTCCTGGTGGATCTGCCGCAGGACCTGCAGGACCGGGTGGCGGACCGGGCGGGCCGCCTCGGGATCACCCCGGCCGCGTTCTGGCTCGGCGCACTGACCGTGCATCTCGCCCGGCTGCGCGACCGGAACCGGTTCGTGCTCGCGGTGCCGGTGGACACCCGGATGCACGTCGGCGCCCTCGACGCGATCGGCTACTTCGGGCTGCCCATCCCGTTCGCCGCCCAGGTGGCGCCGGAGGAGAACACCGCCGACGTACTGCGGCGCACCGACAGCCGCCTCAGCCGGGTGCTCGAACGCGGCGTCACGTTCTTCGACGTCATGTCCGCGCTCGTGGAGGAAGGGCTCCACCGCCGTAACGCGCCTCTGGTCGAGCTGTACTTCAACTACATGCCGCCGCAGGTCGGAACGGCACAGGGCATGACGGTCCTGCCGGCCGGCACCGGCCACTCCGACCTCGACCTGATGATCACGGTCATGCCCGGGCTCGGCAAGGTGGGCCTCGAGTACAACGTCGACGTCCTCGACGAGGCGAGCTGCGCCGCCCTCGGCCGGGACTACCTCGCGCTGGCCGCGCAGATCGCCGAGGACCCGGCCACCCTGGTCGCGCCACCCGAGGACACGGCACCCCTCCCCGCGCCCACCCCCGAACCTCCGGGTCAGATAGCCCTGGCCGCCACGTTCGCCCTCGGCAACCTCCCGGCCATGCTGGGGGTCGCCCTCGAGGACGCCGACGTCGAAGGCGGGCCCTTCGACGTCGTGGAAGCCCCCTACCACCAGGTACTCGCCGGCCTGCACGACCCGGGCAGCGTCCTCGCCCAGCCCTCGACCGTCGCCGGCCTGGTGCTGCTGCGCCCCGGTGACCTCACCCGCTTCGGCCCGACGACCGGCGACCTGCTGGCCGAACTCGCCGACGAATACCCCGCCGCGCTGCGCGCCCTCGCCGAACGCACGAAGAAGCCGCTCGTCGTGGGCTTCCTGCCGGAGCGGTCCGACGAGCGGCTGCGGGCGTGGGAACGGCAGGTGGTGGCACGGCTTCAGGACCAGCCGGGCATCGCCGTCCTCACCTCGGACTCGTGGGGCGACGACTACCCGCCGGACGAGATGTTCAACGAGACGACCGACGCGATCGCCCACCTGCCGTTCCACGAGGAGTTCCAGGCGAACGTGGCGCTACGGCTCGCCGACGTCGTCTGGAGGATCCGCCGCCGGGCACCCAAGGTCATCGTCGTCGACGGCGACGAGACGCTGTGGAGCGGCGTGGCCGGCGAGGTCGGGCCGGAGAACGTCGACCTGACCGGCGCCCGGGCACTGCTCGCCCGGCGGCTGCTGCGCTGGCGTGAGGCGGGCGTGCTGCTGGCGATGGTCTCCAACAACGACGAGGAGACCGTGCTCAGCATCCTGGACCGGCCGGACAGCCTGCTGCACCGGGAGCACTTCGCGGCGATCTCGGCCGCGTGGGAGCCGAAGTGGACGCGGATCCTGAAGATCGCCGAGGAGCTGCGGCTCGGGCTGGACAGCTTCCTGTTCCTCGACGACAACCCGGTCGAAATCGCCGGTGTCCGCGCCCAGTTGCCCGAGGTGCTCTGTGTGACCTGCCCGAGCGCCGACGAACTGGACGGCTTCGTCACCCGGCTGTGGCCGATGGTGCCCCGGGCGGCGACGGCCGAGGACGCCGCGCGGGCCGAGTTCTACCGCCAGGAGCAGGTACGCGACGAGGCCCGCGCGCAGATGAGCTTCGCCGACTTCCTGGCGAACCTGCGGCTGGAACTGGACATCCGGCCGGTCTCCGCCGAGACCGCCGAACGCACCGTCCAACTGAGCCGCCGTACCAACCAGTTCAACCTGCGGCCGCTCGCCCTGGATCCGGCCGCGCTGGCCCGGCTCCAGGAGGACGGCGAGGTGTGGACGGCGACCGCGAGCGACCGGTTCGGCGCGTACGGGCAGATCGGCGTGCTGGCCGTACGGCAGGACGGAGACGTGCTCGAGGTGGTCGCCTGGATGATGAGCTGCCGGGTGCTCGGCCGCGGGGTGGAGGACCGGCTGCTGCAGTGGCTGGCCGACCGCGCCGAGGCCCTCGGGTGCCAGGCGGTGCGCCTCGTCGCCGAGCACACCCCACGCAACATTCCGGCCCGGCGTCTGGTCTCCCGCCTCGGCGGCGGCGACGTCGACGCGGCGCGGCTGGAGACGGCGATGACGCCGGCGCAACTCCGGGAGTTCCGTTCCTGGGACCTCGGACCGAACACCGCAGCGGAGGTCAGCAATGTCTGAGGCGGGAAGCGGCACCAGCCGCAACCGCAGTGTCAGCCGTCGGCCCGAGGAGGAGGTGATCGAACGCCGCGGCCCTGGCCGGGCCCAGGCGGCCGACCTGCTGTCCCGCTTCCGCCGCCCGGCCGAACCTCCGGCACCTGCCGGCGAGGTCACGGACGACGGGCGCACCGCGACCGACGGCCCGCACCCCCCGGCCGCCGCCCCCGGCACCGCCCCCACCGTCGACCAGGTGGCCGCCGCCATAGCCACCCGGGCCGCCCGCTTCCTCCCGGGCACCTCTGCCGACCCGGAGACGGACCTCTTCGACGCCGGTCTGTCCTCCGTGGACGCGGTGGAACTCGTCGCGCTGATGGCGCGGGAGCTGGACGTCCGCGTCAGCCTGGACGACGTCTTCGCGGACGCCCGCCCCCGACGCCTCGCCCAGCGCTGGGCCACAGCCGCCGGACTGCCGACGCAGCCGAGCGCACCCACCGGCGCCGCCCTGGCCGTACGGGACGCAGCGGCCGACGTCGTCCACGAGGACCTCGACATGATCCTCGCCGACCTCGCGCTGGCCGACCGGCTGCCGTGGAGCCGTCAGGCGGACCCGGTGCCGCCGCGCCGGATCCTGCTCACCGGCGCCACCGGCTTCCTCGGCAGCCATCTGCTCCTCGACCTCCTGCGCCAGGGCGACGCCCATGTGGTGTGCCTGGTGCGCGCGGCCGACGACGAGGCAGCCGAACGGCGGTTGGGCGAGGCGCTGGCGAGCTTCGACCAGCCGTGGTCCGCGGAGGTCCGCCGGAGGGTCACGGTGCTGGCGGCGGACCTCCGGCAGCCGAGGCTCGGACTGACCGAAGACCGCTGGGACAGCCTCGCCCGCGAGGCCGACTCGATCGTCAACGTCGCCGCCGCGGTCGACTTCCTGCGCGGCTATCCCTCGCTGCGCCAGACCAACGTCCTCGGCCCGCTGCACCTGGCGCAGCTGGCGATGACCGGCCGCCCGAAGCCCCTGCACCACATCTCGTCCGTGGCCGTGTTCAACGAGGTCGGCATCGAGAAGATGGGCGAGGACGACCCGGTCGCGCATGTGGACCGCCTGTTCGCGGGCTACGACAAGTCGAAGTGGGCCGCGGAGGCCGCGCTGCGACGGGCCCGCGAGCACGGCCTGACGGTGACGTTCCTGCGCCCCGGCGCGATCGGCGGGCACACCCGTACCGGCGTGTACAACCCGCGCGACCTCAGCACGGGTCTGATCGGCGCGTTCTCCCGCTTCCGTACCGTGCCGGCGTTCAAGTTCATGAACCTGGCGCCGGTGGACTGGATCAGCCGGGTCGCCGCCGCTGTGGTGTTCGACCCGAAGGCATGGGGTCAGAACTACAACCTGACGGGCCGTGCGGAGACCCTGCCGGAGCTGGTCAAGGACATGAAGCTGGCCGGGATGAACGTCCGGGTCGCGAACTGGCGGGACTGGCGGGACGACCTGCTGCGCCGCCAGGAGACGGACCCGGTGCCCGAACTCGACTTCCTGGTCCGCATCCTGCGCAGCCCCACCGCGGTGAAACTCTTCGAGGCGCTGATGTTCGGCCCCGCGGCCGGCGCCGACCGCACCGAGGCGTTCCTGGCCCGGCATCGCCTGCCCGCGCCCGAACGCTACGGTTCGCAGGCCCAGTTGAAGGCCTTCGAGCGGATGGCCGAGGACGGCGTGGCCCGGCTGCCCAGCCGTGAGGACCCGCCGTACCTGTCGTTCCGCGAGCGGATGAAGGGACACGTCGGCCCGGTCGGCGAGGCGCCCGACACCCGGTGCCGGATGGCGTTCACGCTGTCCATCGCGAGCATGTACCAGGTCGTACGGCACCGGAAGGTCGACGTCCGCGGCCAGGTGACCTGCGAGCGGCTGCACCCGCAGCCGCTGACGGTGGTGGACGGCGAGATCTGGGTCCGCCCCGACGAGGGTGTCCCGCGCATGCACGGCAGCGATCATCCGCTGCTGCGCTACCGCCTGCTGCTGCAGGACCAGGACGGCGGCCGGTGGTGGCTGGAGGGCTGGAAGACGGCCCGCGCGCGTCGCGACTTCTGGAAGCAGACCCGCACGCTGGAGATCACCATCGGCCGCGAGGGCGGGCCGGCCGTCCTCGCCGGTGTGGTCCGCGTGCCCGGCAAGAGCTATGTCCCGGACCAGATCGACGGCATCCAGGTCGACCCCCGGCTGTCCTCGCAGGAGCAGCGGCTGGCCAAGCTGGCGTGGCTGTCCTGGTTCTTCGTGCAGGTGGGCATGGGGCTGGCGGAACCGTCCCTGCGGGCCGGCGCCGAACTGCTCGATCTGCGCCGGGACGCGATCGACCGGGAGAAGGACAAACTGCAGCACAAGATCAGGAAGCTGATGATCCAGAGGGAGCAGATCCGATGACGCCGAGGCCCCTGCACACCGATCTCGGCGCCGCGATCGAGCAGATCCCCTTCACCGCCTCCGACGGCACGGAGCTCGGCCTGTGCCGGGTCGCGGCGGAGGGCGACGACTCCGAACGCCCGGCCGTGCTCGTCCTGCACGGCCTGACCGCGTCGGCGGACATGTTCCTGCTGCCGGAGACCCGCAACCTGGTCGACGTCCTGCTCGACGCCGGCTACGAGCCGTGGCTCCTCGACTGGCGGGGCAGCTGCCGGCTGCCCTACAACGAGGGCCGGGTCCGCTACACCTTCGACGACGTGGCGCTCTACGACATCCCCGAGGCGGTGTCCCTGATCCGCGAGCGGATCGACGGCCGCCCGCTGCTGGTCGTCGCGCACTGCATCGGCGCCATGTGCCTGTCGCTGAGCATGGCGGCGGGCCTGGTGCCGGGGCTGGCCGGCGTCGTCGCGCAGGGGGTGTTCCTCACACCGAAGATGTCCTGGAAGACCCGGGTGCGGCTGCACTTCGGCGGCGAGCTGCTGCGGTCCCGGCTGGTCAACATCCCGACCGACTTCAAGAAGGTCGGGCTGTGGTCGAAGTACTCGCTGCTGTACGCGGAGGTCTCGCTCGGCGCCGAGTGCAAGGACCCCACCTGCCAGATCCTGCACAACGACTCGTGGGGCGTGGGCGGTTCGCTGTTCGAGCACGACAACCTCGACGTGCGCACCCACGACCGCCTCGCCGAGCTGTACGGCACGGTGCCGATGTGGATCCTGCCGCACCTGCGGAGCATCGAACTGGCCCACACGATGATGCGGTTCAACGACGGCGACGGCCGCTACGACGCGCTGCCGAAGAACGCGCTCGACAACGCGGGCAAGATCGAGGCACCTCTTCTGCTGTTGTCCGGCAGCGACAACCGCTTCTGGTACGACTCCAACAAGCTGTGCCACGAGGTCCTGTCGAGCCGCTACCCCGACATGGACGTCCGCTACGTCGAGGTGCCGGGCTACGGCCACCTCGACACGTTCATCGGGCGCAACGCGGCCCTGGACGTGTTCGGACACATCGTGGACTTCCTGGACGAATGCCGAGCCGTGCACACCGGCGTGTGACACCGTGCGGCCAGGACCGAAGAAGGCAAAGGGAGCTGTATGAGCAGGATCTGGCTGATCACGGGCGCGAGCAGCGGGTTCGGCCGCGCCCTCGCCGAGGCGGCGCTCTCCGCCGGCGACACCGTCGTCGGCGCAGTGCGGCGCCCCGAAGCGCTGGACGACCTGGTGGCCGCCCACCCCGGCCGCGTGGACCCGCTGCGGCTCGACGTCACCGACATCGCCGCGATCGACGCCGCGGTACGCGACGTCGTGGACCGGCACGGGCGGATCGACGTCCTGGTCAACAACGCCGGCCGCACCCATGTCGGCGCCTTCGAGGAGACGACGGACGACGAGCTGCGCGCCCTGTTCGACGTGCACGTCCTCGGCCCGGCGGCGCTGGTGCGGGCGGTGCTGCCGCATCTGCGCGAGCGGCGTTCGGGCGCGATCGTGCAGATGAGCAGCGTGGGCGGGCAGCTGTCGTTCGCGGGCTTCTCGGCGTACAGCGGAACGAAGTTCGCCCTGGAGGGCATGTCGGAGGCGCTCGCGGACGAGGTGCGGGAGTTCGGCATCAAGGTGCTGATCGTCGAGCCGGGCGCCTTCCGCACCTCGCTGTTCGAGGGCGGCCGGGCCGGTTTCAGCGCCGACAGCGGCGTGTACCCCAAGGTGGCGCAGACGCGTGCGTACGTCTCCGGCGGCGACGGCACCCAGGCCGGCGACCCGGCGAAGGCGGCGGCGGTCATCCTGGCCGCCCTGGACGCGGAGGAGACGCCGCTGCGCCTGCCGCTCGGCGACGACGCGGTCACCGCCGTCCTCGACCACCTCGAGCAGGTGCGGGCCGAGGTCACCGCCTGGGAGAAGAGCACCCGGAGCACCGCGTTCGACGAGTGATCCGGTGCGGGCCCTCCTGGTGGCTGCTTCGTCTTCAGGAGGGTCTTGACGGTTCGTCATGTCGGCCGTATGGCCTGCCGGTTACATCTGTGCAGGGCCCTTGTGCAATTCCTGTGGAAGCCTCAATCTTTCGGCTGACGCACGGGTGAGCCACCAAGAATTGACATGTTCCTGCTCATCTGGGCGCCACCCCACACCAGCGCACCACCGATTGAGGAGGACCCCTCAGATGGCAGTGATGCGTCATACCCGGCGAAGACTGGCGGCCACAGCCCTCGCGACCACCGCGGCACTCGCCGCGAGCCTGGTCGCCGCCCTCCCCGCCGGTGCGGCCCCGGCAGCCGAAGGCCGTATCCAGTACGAAGGCGCGGCGAACGCCGTCGCCGACAGCTACATCGTGACCCTCAAGGCGGACCGGGCCCGCTCGGGCTCCGCCGAGGGACGCGCCCTGGCGAAGAAGTACGGCGCCGTCATCGAGCGCACCTACAAGAAGGCCCTGAACGGCTACGCGATCGAGGCCTCCGAGACCGAGGCGAAACGTCTCGCCGCCGATCCGGCCGTCGCCTCCGTGGTCCAGAACCGCACCTTCACCGTCGCCGCGACCCAGCCCAGCCCGCCCTCCTGGGGCCTGGACCGCATCGACCAGCGCAACCTCCCGCTGAACAGCTCGTACACCTACCCGGACACCGCCGGCCAGGGCGTCACGGCGTACGTCATCGACACCGGCGTCCGCATCACCCACAGCGACTTCGGCGGCCGTGCCTCCTACGGCTACGACGCCGTCGACAACGACAACACCGCCCAGGACGGCAACGGCCACGGCACCCACGTCGCCGGCACGGTCGCCGGAAACGCCTACGGCGTCGCCAAGAAGGCGCGGATCGTCGGCGTCCGCGTGCTGAACAACTCCGGCTCCGGCACCACCGCCCAGGTCGTCGCCGGCATCGACTGGGTGGCCCAGAACGCGGTCAAGCCGGCCGTCGCCAACATGTCCCTCGGCGGCGGCGCCGACACCGCCCTCGACACCGCCGTACGCAATGCCATCGCCTCCGGCGTCACCTTCGCCGTCGCGGCCGGCAACGAGACCACCAACGCCTCCACCCGGTCCCCCGCCCGCGTCACCGAGGCCATCACGGTCGGCGCCACCACGTCCGGCGACGCCAAGGCGAGCTACTCCAACTACGGCACGGTCCTGGACCTGTTCGCGCCGGGCTCGTCCATCACCTCGTCCTGGCACACCAGCGACTCGGCCACCAACACCATCTCCGGTACGTCGATGGCGACCCCGCACGTCGCCGGAGCGGCGGCGCTGTACCTGGCCGGCAACCCCACGGCCACGCCCGCCCAGGTGTCCACCGCGCTGACCTCCGCGGCCACCCCCAACGTCGTCACCAGCCCCGGCACCGGCTCACCCAACCGGCTCCTGTACGTCGGCGGCGGCACCCCGACCCCGCCCGGCCCGCGCTTCGAGAACACCGGTGACTTCGCGATCAGCGACAACTCCACGGTCGAGTCCCCGGTGACCGTCTCCGGCGTCTCCGGCAACGCGCCCTCCGCGCTCGCCGTCGAGGTCCACATCGTCCACACGTACATCGGCGACCTCCAGGTCCAGCTGATCGCCCCCGACGGCACCGCGTACACGCTCAAGGGGTACGGCACCGGCGGCAGTGCGGACAACATCGACACCACGTACTCCGTCAACGCCTCCTCGGAGACCGCGAACGGCACGTGGAAGCTGAGGGTCAGCGACAACGCTAACCTCGACACCGGGCGGATCGACGCCTGGGCGCTCCAGTTCTGACCTTCCTGACGTACCGTCATCTTCGTCCTCGCGGAGGGGCTTCGGGTCGGTGACCCGGCCCGCCGCGAGGACGAGGTTCGTCCGCCAGGTGTGCGAGCAGATCGTGCTCGGCGTCCGAGCGTGCAGGGGAGCCCCGCCACGGCGCCGGCCCAGCGCTTACCATGCGCCAAGTCGTACGACTGTTCTGCATCCTCGGCCGAACCAGGAGCCCGGTACCCGTGTCCATCCCTCCGCCCCCCGGGCCCCATCAACCCCAGGGCCCCCAGGGCCAGTACCCGGCTCCCCACCCGCAGGGCCCCTACGCGCCGCCGCCGTACGGCGCCTGGGGTCCGTACCCGCCGCAGGCGCCGGTCAACGGCGTCGCCATCGCCGCCCTCGTCCTCGGCATCCTGTGCTTCCTCCCCGCCGTCGGGCTGGTGCTGGGCCTGATCGCGCTGCGTCAGATCAGACGCAGGGGCGAGCGCGGGAAGGGCATGGCGGTCGTCGGGTCCGTGCTGTCGTCCGTCGGGCTCGCGCTGTGGGTCCTGTCGCTCTCGACGGGCTTCGTGTCCGACTTCTGGGAGGGCTTCAAGGAGAGCGCGCGGGAGAGTGCGACCGTCTCGCCGGACAAGGGCGAGTGCTTCGACGTGCCCAGCGGCTCCCTGGAGGGCATGACCTACGACGTCGACGTGGTGCCCTGCGCGGGCAGGCACGACGGCGAGGTGTTCGCCACCGTCCGGCTGCCGGGCGGCAGTTTCCCCGGCGACGACCACATCACGAGCGTCGCCGACGACAAGTGCTATGCCCTGCGCGGCGACTACGCCATGGACACCTGGGCGCTGCCGGACAACGTCGACGTCTACTACCTGACCCCGACCCGTCAGAGCTGGGGGCTCGGCGACCGCGAGATCACCTGCATCTTCGGCAACACCGACGAGAAGGGCACCCTGACCGGCTCGCTGCGCACCGACGCGGCCACCCTCGACGCCGACCAGCTCGCCTTCCTGGAGACGGCCCGCGCCATCGACGCCGTGATGGAGAAGGAGCCCGAGGAGTACCCCGAGGAGGACCTGGCGGCGAACCGCACCTGGGCGGGCGAGGTCGGTGACGTGCTCGCCGAGCAGAGCGGCACGCTGGGTGAGCACAGCTGGCCCGCCCGGGCCGAACAGCCCCTCGCCGACCTGGTGAAGGAGCTCGACTCCGCGCGCGGTCAGTGGGCGAAGGCGGCCGCCGCCGGTGACGCGGACACCTTCTACGTGCACTACGACGAGGGGTACGCGTTCTACGACGGGCAGGCCACCATCACCGCGCGCAAGGCTCTGGGCCTGGACACCAGCCCGCCCGAGTACGCCACTGACCCGGGTGACTCCGACGCCGACGTGTGATCGCCCCCACAGCGGGGAGAAAGCGGGGAGAACACGGGGAGAAAGCGCCTGGGCACAGCCCTCCCCGCGCGCAAGTCATCACATCGAGTGATTCTCTGGCCTTTGCTTGCCTGGTGGAACCCAGGGTTGCCACGCTGTTGCTGTCTGTACAACCTGATGGGAGCGGCCAGTGACATTCGGTGAGCAGCCGGCGTACCTGCGTGTCGCGGGTGATCTCCGCAAGAAGATCGTCGACGGTCTGCTGCCACCCCACACCCGCCTGCCGTCACAGGCCAGAATCCGCGAGGAGTACGGCGTCTCGGACACGGTCGCGCTCGAGGCGCGCAAGGTCCTGATGGCCGAGGGGCTGGTCGAGGGCCGCTCCGGTTCCGGGACGTACGTGCGGGAGCGGCCCGTGCCCCGGTCCGTCGCCCGCTCCGGATTCCGCCCGGACGGCGGTGCCACCCCCTTCCGGCAGGAGCAGGCGGACGCCGCCGCGCGCGGCACCTGGGAGTCCAGCAGCGAGCAGACCGCGGCGAGCGGCGCGATCGCCGAGCGGCTCGGCATCCGGCCCGGCGACCGCGTGATGTGCACCAAGTACCTGTTCCGGGAGAGCGGCGAGCCGTTGATGCTCTCCACCTCCTGGGAGCCGATCGCCGTCACCGGCCGCACGCCCGTGATGCTGCCCGAGGAGGGCCCCCTCGGCGGCATGGGTGTCGTCGAGCGCATGGCGGCCATCGACGTGATCGTCGACAACGTCACCGAGGAGGTCGGCGCCCGCCCCGGACTCGCCGAGGAACTCCTCGCCCTGGGCGGAGTCCCCGGGCATGTCGTCCTCGTCGTCCAGCGCACCTTCTACGCCTCCGGCCGCCCCGTCGAGACGGCCGACGTGGTGATCCCGGCAGACCGCTACCGGGTCTCGTACCACCTCCCGGTGAGATAGCGCACATCTTTCCGACCCCTGCCCGGCGGCGCACGCCCCTGCGGCAGTTGCTCCCGGCATGCGCGCGCCGGGAGCCGGTGCGCGCGCCGTTCGATTCCGGACGTTTTCGCAGGTGACCCCGGGCGTGCCCGCCATGCCGCCGACCGGATGCGCGGATGCGTACGCACGGCGCGTTCGACGCCGTGCGCCCCCTCGCGCCTGGCTTGTTGCGTACCTCTTTGTGAAAAGCCGTATTCGCTGCGTGAAGGTTAGGCGTAGGCTCGGGCATATGCGGATTGCGGTTTCCTTAGCGGGCGGGGCGCGCGGGCCGAGGGCGGGAAGCGGAGGGGCGCGATGAACGACAGCACGGTGACTCTGCCCTGGCTCGTCATACGGCAGGACGACGGCGGCAATCGCTACCGCGTGGGCCGGTACGCGACCCGGGCCGAGGCCCAGAAGATCGCCGACAGCCTCGACAACCGCGGGCACAAGCAGCTCTATTGGGTCGAGCGCATCAGCCAGGACACCGACGACGGCACCTGAGCCGCGACGCCGCCCTCGGGCCCTGACGTAGGCTCCGGCGCATGAAGGAACGGATCGTGGTGGTGGGGGCCGCCCTGTTCGACGGTGGCCGACTGCTCGCCGCGCGCCGCAGTGCACCCCCTGAACTGGCCGGGCGTTACGAGTTGCCCGGCGGCAAGGTCGAGCCGGGCGAAGCGCCGGATGCCGCGCTGGTGCGTGAGCTGCGGGAGGAACTCGGCGTCGAGGCCGAGGCTGTTGAGCGGGTGCCGGGGGAGTGGGACCTGAAGCCACCGTATGTTCTGCATGTGTGGACCGCCCGACTGCGCCCCGGTTCTCCCGACCCCAAGCCGCTCGAGGACCACGACGAACTGCGCTGGCTCGCGCCCGGCGAACTCTGGGACGTCGACTGGCTGGACCAGGACGTTCCGGCCGTACGTGAGGTGGCCGCCCGCCTGAGTGGCTGACTCCTTGACGCCGGCCTGTGCCACCCCGCGTGCAGTGCCGTGCCCGTACGCCGTTCGTGCCACAGTGCGCGCTCCCCGGCGGTACTGGGTCCCGCATATCGGGTATGTGCCAATTAACCCCACAAAACCAGGCATGGGTGGGTTCTCTGGCCCGGGAAGTGATCGGCGTGATCGACACCGAAGGTGGCCGCGCCGAGTGGACCTTTCCCGCCGACCCGGGTGCCGTGCGCACCGCACGGCACAACGTCCGCCGCCAGTTGCACGGCTGGGGTCTCGACAGCGTCGGTGACCTCACGGCCCTGCTGGTCAGCGAACTCGTGACCAACGCCCTGCGGCACGCCACCGGCCCCATCGGCGTCCGCCTGGTACGCCCCCCGGACCTGCCCGACGTGCTGCTGGTGGAGGTCTCCGACCCGTTGCCCGACCCGCCCCGCGAACGGGTCGCCCGGCCCGAGGACGAGCACGGGCGCGGCCTGCAACTGGTGGCCTCCTCCGCGCGCCGCTGGGGCACCCGGCCCGGCGAATCCGGCAAGACGGTGTGGTTCGAGCTCGCCGTACCGACCTGAATCCGGACCGGACTTGCCGGAAGGCGTGATTCGAGGGCGTGTCCCCTGGTTAGAAGAGTGGAAGTGTTCTCGCAGGACGGTCCGAAAACCAACTGGACCGTTCTGTGATCGTGAACACCGTGTTGTGCGGCACCGTAGTGCTGGATACTGCGGGCAGCCGCCCCCGGTGACCGGTGCCGGGCGCGGTGAGCTGGAGGGGACGGTTCGCGTGAGCGAGATACCAGCGAAGGCCACGGAGTCCGAGGACCCGTCGGACGGCGCGAGGACGGAGGCCGCGGGTGCCTCCGGTGAGGTGCGGCCCGGCGACCCCATGTGGCAGAGCAGTCCGCCCGGCTCGATGTACGACTACATCAAGGTCGCGTCCTTCTCCATCGGCCCCGACGGGCTCGTCGACCAGTGGAGCCTGCGCGCCGAGAACCTCTTCGGCATCCCGGCGGAGCGGGCCGTAGGCATGGACCCCATCGCGGCCTTCATCGACCCCGATCTGCTGGAGCAGGGCCACCGGAAGATGGCCGAGATCCTCGACGGGCGGGAGTGGACCGGCGTGGTCCCCTTCCGGCTGCCGGAGACGGCGGACGGCGGCGGGGGCGAGGGTCTCGCCGAGGTCTATGTGATGCCGACGCGCACCGAGGACGGCGAGAAGGCGGCCGTCTGCATAGTCGTCGACGTCCGGGTGCTGCGGCGCATCGAGACGGATCTCGCCGCCTCGCAGTCCATTTTCGGTCAATCACCGTTCGGCTTCCTGCTGATCGACTCCGAACTGCGGGTGCGGCGCGCCAACCAGCGGTTCGCCTCGGTCTTCGGCGGCACACCCGACGACCACCGCGGCAAGGGCGTCCACGACTATCTGCCGCGCGGCGAGGCCGAGCGGGTCGCCGCGACGCTGCGCCGGGTCCTGGAGACCGGCAACAGCATCACGGACATGCACGTCACGGGCTTCGTGCCCGGTTCCGAGGACCGCCGTCACTGGTCGGTCAACCTCTACCGCGTGCACAGCGGAAGCGGGCGCCCCGTCGGGATCGCCTGGCTCGGAACCGACATCACCGCCCGCCGCGCCGCCGCCCGCGAAGCAGCCGCCGCCCGGCGCAATCTCGCCCTCCTGAACGAGGCCGGCGCCCGCATCGGCAACTCCCTCGACCTGGAGACCACCGCCCGCGAACTCCTCGACGTCGTCGTCCCCGGCTTCTGCGACCTGGCCACCGTCGACCTCTACCAGGGCCTCCTGGCCGGCGACGAGACCCCGCCCGGCCTCGCCGACGGCAGCGCCGAACTGCGCCGCGTCGCCTTCGCCAGCGCCGTCTCCGACATCCCCTTCGCGGGCACCGGCACGCCGGTCAAGGTCGGCGCGGTCCACCACTACCCCTTCAACTCGCCCTGCGCGGACGCCCTGCGCACCGCCCGCCCGCAGACCGTCCCCGCCGAGGAGGGCGGCCTCGTCCAGTCCACCCTCGCGGTGCCGATGGTCGCCCACGACACCGTCGTCGGGCTCGCCCAGTTCTCCCGTACGAAGGGCAGCGAGCCGTTCGGCGACCGGGACCGGGCCCTCGCGGTCGAGCTGGCCGCGCGGGCCGCCGTCTGTATCGACAACGCCCGCCTCTACCGGCGCGAGCACGAACGCGCGTTGATACTGCAACGGTCCCTGCTCCCGCCCGGCGACCCGGTCGCCTCCGGCCTGGACATCGCCTGCCGTTACCTTCCCGGGAACGCCTCCACCGGCCGCCCCAGCGAGGTCGGCGGCGACTGGTTCGACGTCATCGAACTGCCCGGCCACCGCACGGCGTTGGTCGTCGGCGACGTCATGGGCCGCGGTCTGCGCGCCGCCGTCGCGATGGGCGAACTCCGCACGGCGGTACGGACGCTGGCCCAGCTCGACCTCGAACCGGCCGAAGTCCTCTCCCAGTTGGACGAGATCGCCCGCGGCCTCGGCACCCCCGGAGGCATCCAGCAGGCCACCCGCGCCGCCCGCCGCCCCCGCGAGGCGGACCTGTCCGAGGTGTATCTCGCGACCTGCGTGTACGCGGTCTACGACTCCGTCACCCGGCGCTGCACCTTCGCCAACGCGGGCCATCTGCCGCCGGTCCTGGTCGAACCCGGCGAGCCGGCCCTGATGCTGGACGTACCGCCCGGCATGCCGCTCGGTGTCGGCGGGGAACCCTTCGAGGAGGTCGAGGTCGAACTGCCCGAAGGTGCACTGTTGGCGCTCTACACGGATGGACTGGTCGAATCCCGCGACCACCCCCTCGACGAGGGCCTGCAGGCCTTCGTCGGCGCGCTGACCGACCCGTCCCGCCCGCTGGAGGACGTCTGCGACCACGTCCTCAACACCCTCGACAGCCACCACGGCGAGGACGACATCGCCCTGCTCATGGCCCGCGTCCAGGGCCTGCCCGCCGAGTCCGTCGGTGACTGGACGCTGCCGCGCGAGCCGCGCAGCGTGGGCCGCGCCCGCGAGTACGCGCGCGGCCAGCTGCTCAGCTGGGACCTGGAGCCGCTGGTCGACACAACGGAGCTGCTGGTCAGCGAGCTGGTGACGAACGCCCTGCGGTACGGCGAGGGCGAGATCCGGCTGAGACTCCTGCTGGACCGCACCCTGGTCTGCGAGGTCTGGGACTCCGGCCTCGTCCAGCCCCGTCGCCGCCGCGCCCGCGACACCGACGAGGGCGGCCGCGGCCTCCAGCTCGTCGGCCTGCTCTCGGCCGCGTGGGGCTCCCGCCGCACACATCGCGGCAAGACGGTGTGGTTCGAACTCCCGCTGCCGGACGGCGAGAACGGCGTGGCGGATCCGGCGGAGGCCCTGCTGAGCCTGTTCTGAGCGCCGGAACGGCGTTGCGGCTGAGCGGGAGGTGGGTCGCGCAGCCCGGCGATTACGGGGTGCCGCCCGCGCCCACCCTCCCCCACTCTCGGCTTCGCTCGAGCGGGGGGACCCCCATCGCCCTGGGGGCACCTCCCAGGCCCTTAAGGCACTGGGGGAGGCACGAATGCCCGCGGCTTGACGGGGGGCAGGCCTACGGGGGACTCGGCCGCCTGCGTGCCCGGGTGCGCGGTCCCCCGAAGCTCGCGGGCGGGCCGCCGTCCGGGTCGCCGCCCAGGAGGATCCCGCCGAGGACCGCCCCGCCGACGCCGATCGCGTGCGCGCCTGAACCGGCGTACGGCGTGCCGTGGGCGCGTACGTCCTGCTCGGCGAGGTGCCGGGCCTCCCCGGCGCGGGCGTCGGCCGCCAGGTGGTCGTCGTCCGCGAGCAGCGCCTCGGCTGTCGCCAGCCGGGTCCGGGCCGTGGCGCCCACCGCCCCCCGGTGCGTGCTGACGAAGTCGGCCGCGGCGCCGGTGCTGCTGCGCGCGACCAGCAGGGCGGCGGCCGGAATCACCCCGGCCCGCCCGGCCGCGAGCGGCGTGACGGCCTCCGCGATCCGACGCAGGGCGTCGAGCGGGTCGTAGGACCCGGAGGTCAGCTCCTCCCGTACGGTGGCCAGGACGATGTCGGCGCGCGCGAGACGGGCGCGCACCTCACCCACGGGAACATCCGGCCCGCCGCCCGCTCCCCTCTCCCCCCTGAGCCACTCCCGCACGCCCGCGAGCTCCGCCTCCGCCCCCGTGAGCGCCCCCGGCACCAGGCCCGCAGCCGTCGTCAGCTCCTGCGCGAGCCGGTCGACGCCGTCCACGAAGACAGCGGCCTGCGTGATCGCGCCCTCGGCGGCGCGCAGGTGGGCGGCGGCCAGGTCGGCATTGCCCAGGTCGGCCTGCTGGCGGGACTGGTTGAGACGGACCGTGGCGAACACCAGGCGGTCCTTGGCCTGTTCGACGTACCCGACGACCGAGGCGGTGGCGCCGGGCGGGTACCGCTCGGCGAGGTCGCCGAGGGTGGCCTCCGTCGTCCCCGTACGCCCCGCCAGCTGCCGGAAGCGCGCCTCCGCGACCTCCAGCGCCGCACCGATGCCCAGCTCCAGGCCGCGCAGCACATCGAACCCGGCGGCCTCCGTGTCCAGCCGTCGCCCCGCCTCCGCGCACCGCCCGACGATCCCGGCGAGCACCTGCCGACGGGCCGACTCCTCGCCCGGCACTCCGTCGTCGTAGCGCTGCCGCATCCGGAAGGCGGCCGACAGCTCGGCCTCGGCCTCCCGCAGGGCCCGCCCGAAGGGTTCGGCGTCCGAGACGTCGAACCGGGTCCCGGCGAAGGCGAGTTCCTCCCGGCTGGTGCGTACGCAGTCGTCCGCCTCGACCAGCGCCGCCCGGGACTGCCGGTCGAACCGGTCGAGCGTCGGCTGCGGCGGCGGGCCGGGGAGGGCGCCGCCGGGGGTCGTCCGGGTGCGGGTGCGCCGGGTGCGCCGTACGTACCCGTACGCGGCGAGCGCGACCGCCGTGACCGCCGCGATCAGCGGCAGCACCAGGTCGGCGGTGTACGTCCCGTCCCCCTCCTGCGCGACCGCGCCCGGCCCGGGCCCGCCCCTGGCGCCGGTGTCCGTCGCCGGCACCAGCAGACACAGCCACATCACCGCGATCGCACCACCGAGCGCCGCCTGCGCCAGGCGCGCCCCTGTGGGGGGTCCGGCCTGCCGCGGCCGGCCCCGGAACCGGGATGACGTCACGTTTCGGAGCGTATGACCGGGAATGCGGGCCCGCGACCGGAGTGCGTCCGATGCGGTCACCGACTCGTTGTTCGGATGTCACACGGGCTTTCCCTCTTCAGGTGTCCTAGTTTGTTGTGGACCACCTGTGGGAGGCCTAGGGTCCACTTCTCCTATTCCTGTGAGGGTCAGACATCCATGCGAGCGTTACTCACCAGCAAGGCGGCCCGGCGTGCCCTGCGTCCGATCGCCGACCTCATAGACCAGCGCATCGAACGGCAGGTCCGCCGGGCCGTCGGGCAGGCCTCCCAGGACGCCTCGCAGCAGGAGCTGAAGCGGCTGCGCGCCCGCCAGCGCCCGCTGGAGCTGTTCTTCGACGGGACCGGCCGGGGTGCGTCGCGGCTGCCGTCCGCCCCCCATCTCAACCGCACCATCAAAGAGCTGACCGACGTGACCGGGGACGCGGACGGCGCGGAGCGGAACGTCGCCCAGGCGTTCCGGCTGCTCATCGCGATGGAGGCGCTCGGGGTCGGCCGGATCGCCGGCGGCACCATGAACATCTGCGGCAAGCTCTCCGCCGTACCGCTGCTGGACCCGCCGAACGACGACATCCTGGAAATCGGCACTCTCTACGGGATGTTCGGCGCGGCCCTGATCCGGATGATGGAGCGCGCGGGACGCGACCCGCGCCTCACGATCGTCGACCCGCTCGCCGGGACCCAGCTCCAGCCCGGCGCCACCATGGGCAAGGACGCCTCGGGCACCCCGGTGCGCGAGGCCGCGGTGCGCACCAATCTGGCGCTGGTGGGCGCACCGGGTGCCGGGGCCCGGATACAGCAGGGTTTCTCCGAGGACCCCGAGGTGCGTGCCCTGGTCTCCGACCGCTCCTACGGCGTGATCATCGTCGACGGCGACCACTCCGCCGAAGGCGTCGCCAAGGACCTGGAGTGGGCCGAGCAGATCGTCGCGCCCGGCGGCATCGTCGTCCTGGACGACTTCGGGCACCCCAAGTGGCCCGGCATCAAGGAGGCCTTCGAGAAGCACATGACCACCGACACCCGTCTGGAGTTCCTCGGCCAGGTGGCCCACTCGGGGTATCTGCGGGCCTCACGCTGACCAGTGCCGCGGCAGGCGACGTTCGCCCCGTCGCGAGGGGCGGAACGTCGCCTGCCGCGGCACCTAGGACCGGCGACGGATCTTGTCGCCGAGCCACACGAGCGGGGCGTACTTGCGGTCCACGGCCCGTTCCTTCAGCGGGATCAGCGCATTGTCCGTGATCCTGATGCCCTCGGGGCAGACCTCCGTACAGCACTTGGTGATGTTGCAGTAGCCGAGGCCGTGTTCGTCCTGGGCGGTGCGCTTGCGGTCGAGCCCCGTGTCCGCCGCCGCGTCCAGGGGGTGCATGTCCAGTTCGGCGACCCGCATCAGGAAACGCGGCCCGGCGAACGCCTGCTTGTTCTCCTCGTGGTCACGGACCACATGGCAGGTGTCCTGGCACAGGAAGCACTCGATGCACTTACGGAACTCCTGTGACCGGTCCACGTCCTCCTGCATCATGCGGTACTCGCCCGGCCCGAGCCCGGCGGGCGGCACGAACGCCGGGACCTCACGCGCCTTGGTGTAGTTGAAGCCGACGTCGGTGACGAGATCCCGTACGACCGGGAAGGCCCGCAGCGGAGTGACGGTGATCGTCTCCTCGCGGTCGAACACCGACATCCGGGTCATGCACAGCAGCCGGGGCCGCCCGTTGATCTCCGCCGAGCACGAACCGCACTTGCCCGCCTTGCAGTTCCAGCGCACGGCCAGGTCGGGGGCCTGGGTGGCCTGGAGGCGGTGGATGATGTCCAGGACCACCTCTCCGTCGTTCACCTCGACCTTGAAGTCCTCCAGGCCGCCCCCGTCGGCGTCCCCGCGCCACACCTTGAAGCGCGCCTCGTAGCTGCTCATTCGTAGAGCTCCTCTTCGGCGAGGTACTTGACCAGCTCCTCCTTGTCGAAGAGGGCGAGCAGGTCGGGACGGATGGGTTCGGTGGTCTCGCGGGTGAGGGCGATCTGGCCGCGGACGGGGTCCGTGGCAGCCAGCCCGCCCGTGGGGTCGGTGAGTCGGCAGAGCAGGTTGATACGGCGCCACCTGCGGTCCATCGTCGGGTGGTCCTCGCGGGTGTGCCCGCCGCGCGACTCCGTGCGCTCCAGCGCGGCCCGCGCCACGCACTCGCTGACCAGCAGCATGTTCCGCAGGTCCAGGGCGAGGTGCCAGCCCGGGTTGAACTGGCGGTGGCCCTCGACGCCCGCCCGCCGGGCCCGTACCCGCAGCTCGGCCAGCTTCTCCAGGGCCTGCTTCATCTCCGCGTCACGGCGGATGATGCCGACCAGGTCGTTCATCGTCTGCTGGAGTTCCTGGTGGAGGGTGTACGGGTTCTCCGGCGGCCCGCCGGCCGGCTCCTCCGCCTCCGCCTCGGCCGAGAACGGGCGCAGCGCCTCCGCGGCCGCGGCGTCCACCTGGACGTCGTCCACCCGCGGACGATCCGCCGCCCCCGTCGCGTACTCGGCGGCGTGCAGTCCCGCCCGGCGGCCGAACACCAGCAGGTCGGACAGCGAGTTGCCGCCGAGCCGGTTGGAGCCGTGCATCCCGCCGGCCACCTCACCGGCCGCGTACAGCCCCGGCACCCCGCGTGCCGCCGCGGTGTCGGAGTCGACGGCGATACCGCCCATCACGTAGTGGCAGGTGGGCCCGACCTCCATCGCCTCGGCCGTGATGTCGACGTCGGCCAGCTCCTTGAACTGGTGGTACATCGACGGCAGCCGGCGTTTGATCACCTCGGCGGGCATCCGTGTCGACACGTCCAGGAAGACACCGCCGTGCGGGGAGCCGCGGCCCTCCTTGACCTCGGAGTTGATGGCCCGGGCGACCTCGTCGCGGGGGAGCAGCTCCGGGGGACGCCGGTTGTTGTCCGGGTCCTCGTACCAGCGGTCGGCCTCGTCCTCGGTCTCGGCGTACTTCTCCTTGAAGACGTCCGGGATGTAGTCGAACATGAACCGGTTGCCGTCGGAGTTCCTGAGCACCCCGCCGTCGCCGCGCACCGACTCGGTGACGAGGATGCCCTTCACCGAGGGCGGCCAGACCATCCCCGTCGGGTGGAACTGCACGAACTCCATGTTCAGCAGGGGAGCGCCGGCGAGCAGGGCCAGCGCGTGGCCGTCGCCGGTGTACTCCCACGAGTTCGACGTGACCTTGAAGGACTTGCCGATGCCGCCCGTGGCGATCACGACCGCGGGGGCCTCCAGGACGAAGAAACGGCCGGACTCACGCTCGTAGGCGAAGACGCCCGAGACCTTCCCGCCGTCCTTCAGGACGCGGGTGACCGTGCACTCCTGGAACACCTTCAGCCGGGACTCGTAGTCCCCGGTCTCCTTGAAGTCCTCCTGCTGGAGCGCGACGATCTTCTGCTGGAGGGTGCGGATCAGCTCGAGCCCCGTGCGGTCGCCGACATGGGCCAGCCGCGGGTACTCGTGGCCGCCGAAGTTGCGCTGCGAGATCCGGCCGTCCTTCGTACGGTCGAACAGGGCGCCCCAGGTCTCCAGCTCCCACACCCGGTCCGGGGCCTCCTGCGCATGCAGCTCGGCCATCCGCCACTGGTTGAGGAACTTGCCGCCGCGCAGGGTGTCACGGAAGTGCACCTGCCAGTTGTCGTGCGGGTTCGCGTTGGCCATCGCGGCGGCGATACCGCCCTCGGCCATCACCGTGTGCGCCTTGCCGAACAGCGACTTGCAGATCACGGCCGTACGGGCGCCCCGCTCGCGCGCCTCGATCGCGGCCCGCAGCCCGGCGCCGCCCGCGCCGACCACGACGACGTCCCACTCCTGTCGCTCCACCACGGACATCAGAAGGCCCCACCCATCTAGAAGAAGCGCGGATCGTCGAAGACACCGGACGCGACGAGATAGACGTAGAAGTCGGCGAGCGCCACGCTCACCAACGACGTCCAGGCGAGCAGCATGTGGCGGGCGTTCAGCTTCCCGACCCACTGCCACATCCGGTAGCGCACGGGGTGTTTGGAGAAGTGCTTGAGCTTGCCGCCCACGATGTGCCGGCAGGAGTGGCAGGAGAGGGTGTACGCCCAGATCAGCACGATGTTGACCAGGAACACGAGGGTGCCGAGGCCCATGTGGCCCCAGTCGTAGTGCTCGTCGCGGAACGCGAGCACGGTGTCGTAGGTCAGGATGCCGGCCACCGGGATCGCCGCGTAGAAGAAGTACCGGTGGATGTTCTGCAGGATCAGCGGGAAGCGGGTCTCGCCGGTGTACTTCTTGTGCGGCTCGGCCACCGCGCAGGCCGGCGGGGACGCCCAGAAGCCCCGGTAGTAGGCCTTGCGGTAGTAGTAGCAGGTCAGGCGGAAGCCGAGCGGGAAGATCAGGATGATGATCGCGGGGGAGATCCCCCACCAACTGCCGAAGAGCTCCCAGTTGGGGCCCGCCTTCATCGGCTCGCAGTTCTCCGCCAGACAGGGGGAGTAGAAGGGCGAGACGTACGGGGCCGCGTAGTAGTCGGCGTTCGCGAAGGCCCGCCAGGTCGAGTACACGACGAAGGCGAGCAGCCCGGCGGCCGTGGCGGCCGGCGCCAGCCACCAGCGGTCGGTGCGCAGGTGCGGGGCGGCGATCGCGGCGCGCGGGGCGGCGTGGACGCCGCCGCCGGGCGGATGGGGATCTGTGGTTGTGGGTTCCGTACCAGTGGCCAACGTATGACTCCGGTCGGTTCGGGATGCTGAGGCGGCTCAGGGTGCGTGCCGGTCGCGGGCGCCGAGACCCTCGTCGTCCGAGTCCGTCCACAGGGAGTAGTCGTAGGGGGCGTCGGAGATCGTGACGAGCTCGGGGCGCCGGGCCGAGGGCGAGGCGTGCGTCGCCTCGCGCAGCAGCGCGACGCTCTCACGCAGGTGCTCGCAGTCGGTGCGGACCCGCCGTATGTCGAGCCCGCCGCTGCCGAGCTGCTGTTCCAGGCGGCTCACCGACCGGGACATGTCGTCGAGACACCGCTGGACTGACATCAGTTCGTCGTGCACGGACATGACGTGACCTCACTTCCGTCGGCTGTGCGGCCGTGGGCGGCAACGGTCATGCGCCTGCGAGTGTTGCGCGTCACACCGGCTGCTGGGAAGGGACGTGCACCGATTGGCCGAGGCGTGTGGGTGCATCCCGTGGTGCATTGCGCCACACGGGTGAGCTTCCGGGCCGTCGCCGCCGTGTCGCCCTGTGTTGCCGAACCCTTTCCTCTTCAGTGACGGCATACCGCTGAATACATCTGATCAGCACCATATACCGCCAAAAGTGATCGTAACCCCCGCGGCTCCCGGAGGTAACCAGAGATGTCCCACGACGGCGTCGGACCCAGGCCCGCTCGTCAATCTCCCGCCTGCCGCGCGACGAGAGGGCCCGGCGCGGTCATGCGCTCGGTCGCCTTCCTCACCGCGGGAGCGCTCGCGGTGACCGCCCTGGGCGGGTGCAGCTCCGAGGACCCGGCCGGCAAGCCCCTGGCCGGCCAGGACATCGCCCCTGCCGCCCGGTCCCAGGTCGCCGACGGCGGCACCCTGCGCTGGGCCGTGGACGCCGTACCGGAGACCCTGAACACCTTCCAGGCCGACGCCGACGCGACTACCAGCCGTATCGCCCAGGCCGTCCTGCCGTCGATGTACCGGCTGAACGCGAGCGGCCGGCCGGAGATCAACTCCGACTACCTCGAATCCGCCGAGGTCGTTGACACCGAGCCCCGGCAGGTCGTCCTCTACAAGCTCCACCAGCAGGCCGTCTGGAGCGACGGCCGCGAGATCGGCGCCGCCGACTTCGCCGCCCAGTGGCGCGCCCTGTCCGGCAAGGACACCGCCTACTGGACCGCCCGCAACGCCGGGTACGACCGCATCGAGCGGATCGAGCGCGGCGCCAACGACCTCGAGGTCAAGGTCACCTTCGCCCGGCCCTACGCCGACTGGCAGTCGCTGTTCTCGCCGCTGTACCCCAAGGAGGTCATGGGCACGCCCGACTCCTTCAACGACGGGGCCCGCAAGAAGCTCAAGGTCACCGCCGGGCCCTTCACCGTGCAGGAGGTCGACCGCAAGGACGACGAGGTCACCCTCGTCCGCAGTCCGCGCTGGTGGGGCGACCCGGTCAAGCTCTCCGAGATCGTGCTGCGGGCCGTACCGCGCGAGGAGCGCGCCGACGCGCTGGCCGCCGGCACGATCGACCTCGCCGAGATCGACGCCCCGGCGGCCCGGCGCATCGCCCTCGCCGCCGCCGGGCCGGGCGGCACCGGCGCGCCCCGCCAGGGCGGCGACCGGGACACCGACGACCCCAAGGCGCCGAGCCCTTCGGCCGACCCGAGCGGCTCCGACGAGAGCGGCTCCGACGGAAGCACCGCCGACGAGAGCGTCGCCGACGAGAGCACCGCCGACGGGAGCGCCTCCGACGAGGAGAGCGGCGGCGCCCGCGCGGGGGGCAGCCAGTCCGCCGCCGACGCCACGCGGGCCCTGCGCGGCTTCGAGGTCCGCAAGTCCCTGGAACCGGCCTACACCCAGCTCGCCCTCAACGGCGCCGACGGTCCGCTCGCCGACGAGCGGGTGCGCCGGGCCGTGGCCCGCGCCCTCGACCGGAAGGAGCTGGCGAAGGCCGTCCTCAAGCCGCTGGGCCTGCCCGCCGAGCCGGTCGGCTCCCACCTCGCCCTGTCCGGCCAGGCCGCCTACGCCGACAGCAGCGGCGCGCTCGGCGGCCAGGACACCGACGAGGCGCAGGCGCTGCTCGCGGACGCCGGGTGGGTACCGGGCGGCCCGGTCAGGAAACAGAAGAAGGAGAACGCGGCGGGACCGGAGGGAGAGCCGGCCGAGGGGAACTCCACGGACGACGGCACGTACATCGTCGGCGAAGACAACAAGGGCCGCACGGACGCCGAGCTCGAGGAGGCCGAGGAGTACCGCCGGCAGCTCGCCCAGGACGGAAAGCAGCACCACCAGGGCGGCGGGGCACCCGGCGCGTACGCCCCCAAGGGCACCGCCGCCCCCGCGGGCGCACCGGCCGGTCCCCTCGCCAAGGACGGCCGCCCGCTCACCCTGCGCTTCGTGCTCCCCTCCGGGCCGGGCTCCCGGGCTCTGCACACGGTCGCCGACCGCATCTCACGCATGCTGGAACGGCTCGGCATCCACACCGAGACGACGAAGGTCCCCGAGGAGAGCTACTTCAAGGACCACATCGCCTCCGGCGAGTACGACCTCGCCCTGTACTCCTGGCCCGCGTCCGCCTTCCCCGCCACCGACGCCCGCCCCATCTACGCCAAGCCGGTCCCGGCCGCCGACGGCTCCCTCACCGTCGAGCAGAACTACACCCGGGTCGGCACCGACCAGGTCGACCAGCTCTTCGACCAGGCCGTCGCGACCCTCGACCAGGAGGAGTCCCGCGACCTGGTCCGCAAGGCCGACGCCCGCATCTGGGCGGCCGCCGGCTCCATCCCCCTCTACCAGCGCCCCCAGCTGATCGCCGCGCGGAAGAACCTCGCCAACACGGGCGCCTTCGGCTTCGCGACGCCGGTCTACGAGGACATGGGCTTCCTGAAGAAGGGCGCGGGGCGGGCAGCGGGCCCCTCGGCGTCGTAGCCACCCCGTCGGTCCGCGGGCATTCGTGCCGCCTGGGGCGATGGGGGTCCCCCCGCTCGAGCGAAGCCGAGAGTGGGGGAGGGTGGGCGCGGGCGGCACCCAGTAAGCGCCGGGCTGCGCGCCCGACCCCCGGCACCGGCGCCAGCCCCGGCGCCGCCCCCAAGCCCACCTGACCTGCACCGACACAACCCGTCCAGCCCCCACCCCGGCGGCCCCGTACCATGGGGTGAGGCCGTGGCGTGTCAAGCCCGGCAGGGCCCGCGTAACACAGATGTACGCGCAGGCCGTCCTCACCACTCCGGGAGTACGCCACACCATGGCCACGCGCCACGACATCCGCAACGTCGCCATCGTCGCCCACGTCGACCACGGCAAGACCACCATCGTCGACGCGATGCTCAAGCAGGCCGGTGCCTTCGCCGCGCACCAGCTCGACTCCGTCGACGACCGCATGATGGACTCGAACGACCTGGAGCGTGAGAAGGGCATCACGATCCTGGCCAAGAACACGGCGGTGAAGTACCACCCGAAGGACGGCGGGGACCCGATCACCATCAACATCATCGACACCCCCGGCCACGCCGACTTCGGCGGCGAGGTCGAGCGCGGTCTGTCGATGGTCGACGGCGTCGTCCTGCTGGTGGACGCCTCCGAGGGCCCGCTGCCGCAGACCCGCTTCGTGCTGCGCAAGGCCCTCCAGCAGCGGCTGCCCGTCATCCTCTGCATCAACAAGACGGACCGCCCGGACTCGCGGATCGACGAGGTCGTCAACGAGACCTACGACCTCTTCCTCGACCTGGACGCCGACGAGGACCAGATCGAGTTCCCGATCGTCTACGCCTGCGGCCGCGACGGCATCGCCTCGCTGACCAAGCCGCAGGACGGCACGGTCCCGGCCGACAGTGACAGCCTGGAGCCGTTCTTCTCCACGATCCTGGAGCACATCCCGGCCCCGACCTACGACGAGGGCGCCCCGCTCCAGGCCCACGTCACCAACCTCGACGCCGACAACTTCCTCGGCCGTATCGCGCTGCTGCGCGTCCAGCAGGGCGAGCTGCGCAAGGGCCAGACGGTGGCCTGGATGAAGCGCGACGGCAGTGTGCACAACGTCCGTATCTCCGAGCTGCTGATGACCGAGGCGCTCACCCGCGGCCCGGCGGAGAAGGCCGGCCCCGGTGACATCTGCGCCGTCGCCGGTATCCCGGACATCATGATCGGCGAGACCCTGGCCGACACCGAGAACCCGGTCGCGCTGCCGCTGATCACGGTCGACGAGCCCGCGATCTCGATGGTCATCGGCACCAACACCTCCCCGCTGGTCGGCCGTGGCGCCACCGGCAAGGGCGCCGACAACAAGGCGGCCGTGAAGGACCGCAAGGTGACGGCCCGTCAGGTCAAGGACCGCCTGGACCGCGAGCTGATCGGCAACGTCTCGCTCCGCGTCCTCGACACCGAGCGGCCGGACGCCTGGGAGGTGCAGGGCCGCGGCGAGCTGGCGCTGGCCATCCTCGTCGAGACCATGCGCCGTGAGGGCTACGAGCTGACCGTCGGCAAGCCCCAGGTCGTCACCAAGGACGTCGACGGCAAGACGTACGAGCCGGTCGAGCGGATGACGATCGACGTGCCCGAGGAGCACATGGGCGCCGTCACGCAGCTCATGGGTGTCCGCAAGGGCCGGATGGACAACATGTCCAACCACGGCTCGGGCTGGGTCCGTATGGAGTTCGTGGTCCCGTCCCGCGGTCTGATCGGTTTCCGGACGGAGTTCCTCACCCAGACCCGCGGTACGGGCATCGCCCACTCGATCCACGAGGGCTTCGAGCCGTGGTTCGGCGCCCTTCAGACCCGTAACAACGGCTCGCTCGTCGCCGACCGCTCCGGTGCCGTCACCGCCTTCGCGATGACGAATCTTCAGGAGCGCGGCGTGCTCTTCGTGGAGCCGGGCACCGAGGTGTACGAGGGCATGATCGTCGGCGAGAACTCCCGCTCCGACGACATGGACGTCAACATCACCAAGGAGAAGAAGCTCACCAACATGCGCTCCTCCACGGCCGATGTGACCGAGTCGATCGTCCCGCCGCGCAAGCTGTCGCTGGAGCAGTCGCTGGAGTTCTGCCGCGACGACGAGTGCGTCGAGGTGACCCCGGAGGCCGTTCGCATCCGCAAGGTGAACCTGGACGCCCGCGAGCGGGCCCGCGCCGCGAGCCGCGCCAAGCACGGCTGACGCGCCCTCACCGGCACGTCGGACGACCCGGGCCTCCCCCCCAGGAGGAGGGCCGGGTCGTCGCGTTCAGACGGCTTTCAGATGCCCTTGGAGGGCTGTTCGCATATCGGTGCCTCGGCGATCAAGTTTCGGACATGTAAACAAAAATCCCTCCCGGTATGCCCGATTCGCCGATTTACCGTCTCACCTGTCAAGCGCGCGCAGGTGTCAATCTTTGCAATTTTTGCTCAAAAAATGGGCGGTAGGGAGATCCCTGTGTCTTCCGCCCTTGACGCGCGTTGATGCACTTGGCGAAAGTTCCCCCAAACCACAGAACCTGCCGGTATCTGTGCTGCGCTCGACTCTCCAACCCCCCGGGGGAAGAACACACATGACCAGTCCAACCAAGGCCGAGGGCTCGGGGTCCGCGGTCGCCTTGGACCCAGAGCTCGCGGCGACCTCGGAAGTCGCCAAGGGTGCCAAGAAGCTTGAGGGTCGTTCCCCCGGGCAGTTGATGTGGCAGCGCTTCAAGCGTGACCGTACAGGGATGTTCTGTGCCGGCGTAGTGATTTTCTACTTCGTCGTCGCGCTGTGCGCCCCGCTGCTCACCGCGATCAGCGGCACCAACCCGTACACCCTGTACGGTCAGGACCCCACGTACGCGGACCAGCCCGTGCTGGACGACTTCGGGCTGCCGCTGGGCTACTTCGGCGGAGTCTCGGCGGACCACTGGTTCGGTGTGGAGCCGCAGTACGGCCGTGATCTGTTCGCCATGCTGGTGTACGGCATGCGCACCTCGCTGTTCATGGCGCTGGGCGTGACCACGCTGCTGATGCTGACCGGCATCATCGTCGGCATGGTCGGCGGCTACTTCGGTGGGCGGACCGACTACTGGCTCGGCCGGGTCACCGACTTCTTCCTCTCGTTCCCGCAGCAGCTGTTCTTCATCGCCTTCATGCCCGTCGTGACCGCGTTCTTCGTGGACCCGCGGGAGGAGACCCCCACGTACTTCCGCGCGTTGGCGATCCTGATCGTGCTGTGGCTGCTGGGCTGGATGGGTATGGCGCGTATCGTCCGCTCCACCGTGCTGTCGCTGCGTGAGCGGGAGTTCGTCGAGGCCGCCAAGGTCGCCGGCGCGTCCCCGGGGCGCATCGTCCGCAAGGAGATCCTGCCGAACATCGTCTCGCCGATCCTGATCCAGTTCACGTACCAGCTGCCCAGCACCATCCTCACCATCGCCTTCCTCTCCTTCGCCGGTGTCGGTTTCGTCGAGCCGACCCCGGACTGGGGACGACTGTTCGCCGCCGGCGCCAAGTACGCCGAGCAGGACCCGGCGTTCATGTTCTTCCCCGGGGTGGCGCTGGTGATCTTCATCCTGTGCTTCAACCTCCTCGGAGACTCCGTACGGGATGCCTTCGACCCCAAGTCCGGGCGGTAATCGTCCATTGGTGGGGGGTGACTGCCGCCCCCGCGACGGCCTACCAGCCGCGTCAGGCAGTACTCATGGATAACAACCGACAGGTAGGTGCATTCACCGCTATGAAGTCGTTCACCTCGCGCAGAGCGCGCGCCATAGTCGTCGCCATCGCGGCCGGCTCCCTCGCGCTCACGGGCTGCTCGGAGAACACGGGCACGAACTCCAACAAGGACTCCAAGGAGGACCAGAAGGAGGCGGCCACCCAGTCGAAGGCCGTCACCTACGCCGACGCCGCGGCCTCGACCGGCCCGGCCGAGGAGGTCCCCGGCGCCAAGAGCGGCGGCACCATCCAGGTCTACCAGGAGGCGGGCCTGTCCCACCTGGACCCGGGCCAGATCTACGTCTCCGACGCCGGCCAGGTCGCCAACCTGCTCTTCCGCGGGCTGACGAACTTCGAGGAGGACGGCAAGGGCGGCGTCTCGGTCGTCGGCGACCTCGCGACCGACTCCGGCAAGTCCTCCGACGGCGGCAAGACCTGGACGTTCACGCTCAAGGACGGCATCAAGGACCAGAACGGCAAGGAGATCACCTCCGCCGACGTCCGTCACACCGTCGAGCGTCAGTACGCGGAGTTCATCTTCGACGGCCCGACGTACCTGCAGACCTGGCTGAGCGGTGCGGACTACCGCAAGGCGCTGCCGGACGGCGGCTACGGCAAGAAGCACCTGCCGGACTCGGTCCTGGAGACCCCGGACGACAAGACCGTCATCTTCCACTTCGACACCGCGCGTCCGGACCTGCCGCAGACGCTGGCCATGCCGGGCTACTCCGTCGTGCCGGAGGAGTCCGACACGAAGGAGAAGTACGACAAGGCCCCGGTCGCCACCGGCCCGTACAAGATCGCCGAGTACAAGATCGGCAAGTCCCTCAAGCTCGTCAAGAACGACCAGTGGGACCCGAAGACCGACGCCGTGCGCCACCAGTACCTGGACGGCTGGAACTTCGACTTCGGTGTCACCGAGTCGACCCAGACCAAGCGTCTGATCGCCGACCAGGGTGACGCCAAGAACGCCATCCAGCTCACCGGCAGCGTCGAGGCCACCCAGATCCAGGACGTCGTCGGCGACGCCGTCGTCAACAAGCGCACGATCAAGGGCTACCAGCCCTACGTCCAGGTGCTGAACTTCAACCTGGACAAGGTCAAGAACAAGAAGGTCCGCGACGCCATCACCTACGCGGTGAACTCCAAGTCGCTGATCGCCGGCGAGGGTGGTGCCTACGGCGGTGACGTGGCCCCGAACCTGTTCGCCCCGACCCTGCCGGGCTACGAGGCGTCCTACGACCCGTACGGCCGTCTGAAGACGCCCCAGGGCAACATCGAGAAGGCCAAGGAGCTCCTCGCGGACGTCCCGGCCGCCGAGAAGAAGCTCGTCTTCGCCTACGCCAACAGCGAGGCGGGTCAGAAGCGCAAGGTCGCCATCGAGGACGCGCTGACCAAGGTCGGCATCGACGTCGTCTCCAAGGAAATCGACGCCGCCAGCTACTACGAGCAGATCGGCAAGCTCGACAACCCGTACGACATCTACATCTCCGGCTGGGGCCAGGACTGGCCGTCCCCGGCCACGGTCGTCACGCCGGTCTACGACGGTGACCAGATCGCCGAGGGTTCGCCGAACTACTCGCACATCGACGACCCGAAGGTCCAGGAGCTGATCAAGAAGGCCCTGACCCAGGAGCCGACCGAGGCCGCGAAGACCTGGATCGAGGCGCACCACTACATCCTGGAGGAGGTCAACCCGGCCGCTCCGCTGTGGTACACCAAGCAGCTCCAGCTCTACGGCTCGAACATCGGCGGTGCCCGCTACAGCACCGAGTCCAGCTACATCGACGTCACCCGACTGTTCCTGAAGTCGTAACTCTCTACGGCTGATCGCGGGGGTGCGCACCAGGCGGAGCGCACCCCCGCGGTTCCGCGTAAACCTCCCACCGTCTCCGCAGAGAGCAGCCTTCCCGCCATGCTTCAGTTCATCATCCGGCGCACTGTCGGTGCTGTCGTCACCCTGTTTCTCATCGGCGCCGCAACCTTCTTCCTCTTCGTCGCGGCGCCATCCGACTACGCCTCTCTGGCCTGTGGCAGGGACTGCTCGCCCGCGAGACTGGAGGACATCCGTGAGGCGCTCGGCCTCAACCTGCCAGTGGCCCAGCAGTTCTGGGACTTCATGTCGGGCATCGTCGTCGGCCGTGACTTCCCCGACGGCCACTGTGCCGCTCCGTGCCTCGGCCAGTCGTTCTACTCGGGCGACATGGTCTGGGACACGATCATGGACCGCTTCCCGCTGACCATCTCGCTGACCATCGGCGCCATGGTCGTCTTCCTCACCGTCGGCATCGGCGCGGGCATGCTCGCCGCCTACCGGCGCGGCTCCGCGATCGACAAGATCGCCACCGGCACGTCCATGGTGCTCAGCTCGTTCCAGATCTACTTCCTCGGCCCCATCGTGCTGCTGATCTTCGTGTACAGCACCGGCTGGGTGGAGGACCCCAAGTACGTGCCGTTCACGGACGATCCGTTCGGCTGGCTCGCCGGGCTGTGGATTCCCATGGTCGTGATGGCCACCATCTTCACCGCCCAGTACACGCGTATGGCGCGCGCCTCCCTCGTGGAGCAGCTCGCCGAGGAGCACGTGCGCACCGCCCGGGCCAAGGGCATGCCGAAGCAGTACGTCTTCTTCCGCTACGCCTGGCGCGGTTCGCTCATCCCGATCGTCACCGTCCTCGGCATCGACCTCAGCTCGCTGCTCGGCGGCGGTGTGGTCACCGAACTGACCTTCTCCCTCCAGGGCATCGGACGCCTCGCGGTGGACGGCGCGGTCAACAAGGACCTCCCGCTGACGATGGGCGTCATGCTGGTCGGAGCCTTCGTCATCCTGCTCCTGAACATCCTCGTCGACATCGTGTACGCCTGGATCGACCCGCGCGTCCGGCTCTCCTAGGAAGAACGAACCACCGTGACCACACTGACCAAGACCGAGGACGCCCCGGCCCCGACCGGGCCCGAGAGCTTCCTCTCGGTCCGTGACCTGCGGGTGCAGTTCTCCACCGAGGACGGCATCGTCAAGGCGGTCGACGGACTGTCCTTCGATGTCGAGCGCGGCAAGACCCTGGGCATCGTCGGCGAGTCCGGCTCCGGCAAGTCCGTCACCAACCTGACGATCCTCGGCCTGCACAACCCGCGGACCACCACCGTCGACGGCGAGATCGTCCTCGACGGCAAGGAACTCGTCACCGCCACCGAGAAGGAGCTGGAGCAGCTCCGCGGCAACAAGATGGCGATGATCTTCCAGGACCCGCTGACCGCCCTCTCCCCGTACTACACGGTGGGCCGCCAGCTGTCCGAGCCGTACCGGAAGCACACCGGCGCCTCCAAGAAGGAGGCCAAGGACCGGGCGATCCAGATGCTGGAGAAGGTCGGCATCCCGCAGCCCAAGGTGCGCTTCGACGACTACCCGCACCAGTTCTCCGGCGGTATGCGCCAGCGCGCGATGATCGCCATGGCGCTGATGTGCGACCCCGATCTGCTGATCGCCGACGAGCCGACCACCGCGCTCGACGTGACCGTGCAGGCGCAGATCCTGGACCTGCTCAAGGACCTCCAGCAGGAGTTCGGCTCCGCGATCATCTTCATCACCCACGACCTCGGCGTCATCTCCAACATGGCCGACGACCTGCTGGTGATGTACGCCGGCCGGGCCGTGGAGCGCGGCAGCGTCAAGGAGGTGCTGCGCACCCCGAAGCACCCCTACACCTGGGGCCTGCTCAGCTCCATGCCGCGTCTGGACGGCGACATCCACACCGAGCTGACGCCGATCCCGGGCTCCCCGCCCTCCCTGCTCAACCCGCCGTCGGGCTGCCCCTTCCACCCGCGCTGCGCCTTCAAGGACAAGGTGTCGGGCACGCTCTGCACGGACGTACGGCCGCCGCTGGGCGAGGGCCGTGACTCCGCGTGCCACCTCACGGCCGAGCAGAAGCAGACCATCTTCATCGACGAGATCCAGCCCCGGCTGCGCTAGGGAGAACCGAGATCATGAGCGAGAACCTCACCCTCCCCGCACAGCAGGGCTCCACCGATCCGACCCCGCCGGAAACCCTCCTCGAGGTCAAGGGGCTCACGAAACACTTCCCGATCTACGGCGGCTTCCCGATCAAACGGAAGGTCGGCGCGGTCCAGGCCGTGGACGGCGTCGACCTGACCGTCGGCGTCGGCGAGAGCCTCGGCCTGGTCGGCGAGTCCGGCTGCGGCAAGTCGACCACCGGCCGGCTCATCACGCGCCTGCTGGCGCCGACGGCCGGACAGATCACCTACGCCGGGCGGGACATCACGCACGCATCCCGTCGGCAGCTCGCGCCGGTGCGGTCCGAGATCCAGATGATCTTCCAGGACCCGTACTCCTCGCTGAACCCTCGGCAAACCGTCGGCACGATCATCAAGTCGCCGATGGAGGTCAACGGGATCAACCCCGAGGGCGGCCGGGAGAAGCGGGTCCGGGAGCTGCTGGAGCTGGTCGGCCTCAACCCCGAGCACTACAACCGCTTCCCGCACGAGTTCTCCGGCGGCCAGCGTCAGCGCATCGGCGTGGCGCGGGCGCTCGCGCTGAACCCGAAGCTGATCGTCGCCGACGAGCCGGTCTCCGCGCTGGACGTGTCGATCCAGGCGCAGGTGGTGAACCTGCTGCAGAAGGTGCAGCAGGAGCTGGGCATCGCCTTCGTGTTCATCGCCCACGACCTGGCCATCGTGCGGCACTTCTCGCAGCGTGTCGCCGTCATGTACCTCGGCAAGGTGGTCGAGGTCGGCGACCGGGACTCGATCTACAACCGGCCGCGGCACCCGTACACGCACGCCCTGCTGTCCGCGGTGCCCGAGGTCGGGATCGACGACGAGAGCGAGAGCCGGGAGCGGATCCGCCTCGCCGGCGACGTGCCCTCGCCGATCCACCCGCCGTCCGGCTGCCGCTTCCGCACCCGCTGCTGGAAGGCGCAGGACAAGTGCGCCACCGAGGAGCCGCCGCTGGTCCAGCTCTCCGGCAACCGGTCCGGCCACCTGACGGCCTGCCACTTCCCGGAGGACCCGACCACGGAGGCCCGCGACGAGGACGTCGTCCTCGACCCGGCGCTGAAGGCGCTGGAGGAGAACCAGGACTGAGCCCCTGGCTTGACGCTAGGCCCGCCGTACGACGTTGATGATCTCGGGGCTGGCGGGGGTGAACGGCCCCCGCCCCCAGTCCCCGAACCGCTGCCGTACGGCGAGCCCGGCCTCGTCCAGGAACCGGTCCAGGGCGTCCACACCGAGGAACCTCAACGTGTTGCGGCTGACCTGGGGCTCGTCCCAGCGCGGACCGTCGAAGGTCCCGGTGAACGACACCCGGTCCCCGTGGACCGGCGTCTCCGCCTCGTGCCACAGACGCACCACGTCCCCGTCCGGGCCGCGGGCCTCGTGGATCCGGTCCGGGGTCCAGGACTCCCAGGCGCGGGCGGCCGGATTGCGCGTCTCGAACACGAACGCGCCGTGCGGGGCGAGGCTCCGGCGGACCGCGGCGAGCGAACGCCGCAGCTCCTCGTCGCCGAGCAGCTCCTGAAAGGCGTGCCCGGTCATCACGACCAGGTCGAACTCCTCGTGCCACCAGGTGCAGGCCAGGTCCCCGAGCACCCACTCGACCTCCCGGGTCGCGCGTCGGGCCCGTACGAGCATCGCGGCGGCCGGATCGAGGCCGGTGAGCCGCCCCCGGTGCCCCGCCTCCCGCGCCTGCCGCAGCAGCCGCCCGGTTCCGCAGCCGACGTCGAGCACGGCACCGGCGGACATCACCAGATCGAGGTAGAAGTCGTCACCCGCTCCCCATGGGTTGAGGGCCTCATACAGTTCGACGAGAGCGGCGTCACGGTAGGAACGATCACCCATCCGGGCAGTGTGCCTGCTGTACGGCGGATCAGTACACGAATCCGGGATTTACGCGCGAAGAACGAACACATCGCAACGGCTCGCAGCCCCATCACCCCCAGCCGCCCCGTATTTCACCCGCACCCCCTCCCTCACTAGCCCAAAGAGCCGCACGCCTATGCATGGCGCACCGTTTGGTCGGATATTGGCCGTTATGGGGCCGGCGTCCCGGCGACGGCGGTAGGGCACTGCATGAGGAGGGACTCCATGCGTAGAGCCACACACGCCACATGGGCCGTGTATGCGGTCGCGGCAGCCCTCGTGGCGACCGCCTGCGGCGGGGGCGGCGGCAGTGCCGGCGACAGCGGTGCGGTGCTGAGCTCCTCCTGGGGCGACCCGCAGAACCCGCTGGAGCCGGCCAACACCAACGAGGTGCAGGGCGGCAAGGTCCTCGACATGATCTTCCGGGGCCTGAAGAAGTACAACCCCGAGACCGGCAAGGCCGAGGACATGCTCGCCGAGAGCATCAAGACGACCGACTCACGGAACTTCACCGTCACCATCAAGGACGGCTGGACCTTCAGCAACGGCGAACCGGTCACCGCCCGGTCCTTCGTCGACGCCTGGAACTACGGCGCGAGCCTGGAGAACAACCAGCGCAACGCCTACTTCTTCAGCTACATCGAGGGCTACGACAAGGTCCACCCCGAGGACGGCAGTGACCAGAGCGCCGACACCCTGTCCGGCCTGAAGGTCACCGGCGACCGCACCTTCACCGTCCGGCTCAGCCAGAAGTTCTCCACCTTCCCCGACACCCTCGGCTACCCCGCCTTCGCCCCGCTGCCCCGGGCGTTCTTCGACGACCACGACGCCTGGCTCAGCAGGCCCGTCGGCAACGGCCCGTACAGCGTCGACTCGTACGTCAAGGGCTCCCAGATGTCCCTGCGCGCCTGGGACGCCTACCCCGGCCCCGACAAGGCCCGGAACGGCGGCGTCGACCTCAAGGTCTACACCGACAACAACACCGCCTACACCGACCTGATGGCCGGCAACCTCGACCTCGTCGACGACGTCCCCGCCTCCCAGCTCAAGAACGTCCGCAGCGACCTCGGCGACCGTTACCTCAACACCCCCGCCGGCATCCTCCAGACCCTCGCCTTCCCCTACTACGACAGGAACTGGAACCGGCCCGGCATGGACAAGGTCCGCAAGGGCCTGTCCCGGGCGATCGACCGCAAGCAGATCACCGAGACCATCTTCCGGAAGACCCGCACCCCCGCCACCGACTGGACCTCCCCGGTCCTCGGCGAGGACGGCGGATACAAGCCCGGGCTGTGCGGGCAGTGGTGCGAGTACGACGCCGTCGAGGCGAAGAAGCTGGTCCGCGAGGGCGGCGGACTGCCCGGAGGCCAGGTCAGGATCACGTACAACGCGGACACCGGCTCCCACAAGCAGTGGGTCGACGCGGTCTGCAACTCCATCAACAACGCCCTGGACAACGACCACGCCTGCGTCGGCAACCCGATCGGCACCTTCGCCGACTTCCGCGGCCAGATCACCGACCGCAAGATGGCCGGGCCGTTCCGCGCCGGCTGGCAGATGGACTACCCGCTGATCCAGAACTTCCTCCAGCCGCTCTACTACACCAACGCCTCCTCCAACGACGGCAAGTGGTCCGACGAGAAGTTCGACGACCTCATCGACCGGGCCAACGCCGAGTCCGACCCGGCCAAGGCGATCAGGACCTTCCAGCAGGCCCAGGAGGTCGTCCGGGACAACATGGCCGCCATCCCGCTCTGGTACCAGAACGGCAGTGCCGGCTACTCGGAGCGCCTTTCGGACGTGAAACTCAACCCGTTCAGCGTCCCCGTCTACGACCAGATCAAGGTCAGCTGAGGGGGCGCCATGGGACGGTATGTCGTCCGGCGCCTGCTGCAGATGCTCCCGGTCTTCGTCGGGGCCACCCTGCTGATCTTCCTGATGGTCAACGTGATGGGCGACCCCATCGCCGGGCTGTGCGGTGAGCGGGAGTGCGACCCGGCGACGACCGCCCGGCTCAGGAAGGAGTTCGGCCTCGACAAGCCGGTCTGGCAGCAATACCTGACCTACATGGGCAACGTCTTCACCGGCGACTTCGGCACCGCCTTCAACGGCCGGCCGGTCACCGAGCTGATGGCGTCCGCCTTCCCGGTCACCATCCGGCTGACGATCGTGGCGATCCTCTTCGAGATCGTCATCGGCATCACGCTGGGCGTCGTCACGGGGCTGCGCCGGGGCCACCCCGTCGACACCACGGTCCTGCTGATCACCCTCGTCGTCATCTCCGTGCCCACCTTCGTCACCGGCCTGCTGCTCCAGCTTCTGCTCGGCGTCCAGTGGGGCTGGATCAAACCGTCGGTGTCCCCCGAGGCCCGGTTCGACGAGCTGATCGTGCCCGGTCTCGTGCTCGCCTCCGTCTCCCTCGCCTACGTCACCCGTCTGACCCGCACCTCCATCGCGGAGAACCGGCGCTCCGACTACGTCCGTACGGCCGTCGCCAAGGGCCTGCCCCGACGCCGGGTGATCACCCGGCATCTGCTGCGCAACTCCCTGATCCCCGTGGTCACCTTCATCGGCACCGACATCGGCGCGCTGATGGGCGGCGCGATCGTCACCGAGCGGATCTTCAACATCCACGGCGTCGGCTACCAGCTCTACCAGGGGATTCTCCGGCAGAACACCCAGACCGTCGTCGGCTTCGTGACCGTCCTCGTCCTCGTCTTCCTGCTCGCCAACCTCCTCGTCGACCTTCTGTACGCCGTACTCGACCCGAGGATCCGCTATGCCTGAAACCAAGGAACCCGGCGGCGCGATCGCCGGCACCGGCATGGGAGGAGCGATGGACCTGGCCGCGAGCGAGGCGGAGACCCTGGAGAACCGTCCCGGCCGCCCCGACGGTGCGGGCACGTCCGGCAAACCCCGCTCCCTCTGGTCCGACGCCTGGCACGACCTGCGCCGCAACCCGGTCTTCATCATCTCGGGCCTGGTGATCTGCTTCCTGGTCGTCATCTCCCTGTGGCCGTCCCTGATCGCCTCCGGCAACCCCCTCAAGTGCGACCTCGCCAAGGCCCAGGAGGGCTCGCAGCCCGGCCATCCCTTCGGCTACGACGGTCAGGGCTGCGACGTCTACACGCGCACGGTCTACGGCGCCCGTACGTCCGTCGTGGTCGGCGTCTGCGCCACGCTCGGCGTCGCGATCCTGGGGAGCGTCCTCGGCGGGCTCGCCGGGTTCTTCGGCGGGATGTGGGACTCGGTCCTGTCGCGGATCACCGACATCTTCTTCGCGATCCCCGTCGTGCTCGGCGGCCTCGTCCTGCTGTCGGTCGTGACCAGCAACTCCATCTGGCCGGTCATCGGGTTCATGGTGCTGCTCGGCTGGCCGCAGATCTCCCGGATCGCCCGCGGCTCCGTCATCACCGTCAAACAGAACGACTACGTACAGGCCGCCCGCGCCCTCGGCTCCTCCAACTCCCGGCTGCTGCTGCGGCACATCGCACCCAACGCCGTGGCACCGGTGATCGTCGTGGCGACCATCGCGCTCGGCACGTACATCGCGCTGGAGGCGACCCTGTCGTACCTCGGTGTCGGCCTGAAGCCGCCCAGCGTGTCCTGGGGGATCGACATCTCGGCCGCCTCCCCGTACATCCGCAACGCCCCGCACGCGCTGCTGTGGCCCTCCGGAGCGCTGGCGATCACCGTGCTCGCGTTCATCATGCTCGGCGACGCGGTGCGCGACGCCCTCGACCCGAAGCTGAGGTGAGGTGCCGCCATGCTGCTCGAAGTGCGCGATCTGCACGTGGAGTTCCGGACCCGGGACGGGACCGCCAAGGCCGTCAACGGCGTCACCTGCAGCGTGGACGCCGGTGAGACCCTCGCCGTGCTCGGTGAGTCCGGTTCCGGCAAGTCCGTCACCGCCCAGGCCGTCATGGGCATCCTCGACATGCCGCCGGGCCGGATCACCGGCGGGGAGGTCCTCTTCCAGGGCCGGGACCTGCTGAAGCTCAAGGAGGACGAGCGGCGGAAGATCCGCGGCGCCGAGATGGCGATGATCTTCCAGGACGCGCTGTCGGCACTCAACCCCGTGCTGCCCGTGGGGGACCAGCTCGGCGAGATGTTCGTGGTCCACCGGGGCATGTCGAAGAAGGACGCGCGGGCCAGGGCCGTGGAGCTGATGGACCGCGTCCGCATCCCGGGCGCCAAGGAGCGGGTGAAGCAGTACCCGCACCAGTTCTCCGGCGGTATGCGCCAGCGCATCATGATCGCGATGGCGCTCGCCCTCGAACCGGCCCTGATCATCGCCGACGAGCCCACCACCGCCCTCGACGTCACCGTCCAGGCCCAGGTCATGGACCTGCTGGCGGAGCTCCGGCGCGAACTGAACATGGGGCTGATCCTCATCACCCACGACCTCGGCGTGGTCGCCGACGTCGCCGACCGGATCGCGGTGATGTACGCGGGCCGGATCGTGGAGTCGGCGCCGGTGCACGACATCTACAAGGCGCCGGCCCACCCCTACACCAGGGGCCTGCTCGACTCCATCCCGCGTCTGCACCACAAGGGCCAGGAGCTCTACGCCATCAAGGGTCTGCCGCCCAACCTCATGAACATCCCGCCGGGCTGCGCGTTCCACCCGCGCTGCCCGATGGCCCGGGACGTGTGCCGCACCGACGTACCCCCGCTGTACGAGGTGACCCCGTCGGACGGGACCCGGGGAAGTGCCTGCCACTTCTGGAGGGAGTGCCTGCATGGCTGAGCCGATTCTGGAGGTCAGCGGGCTCGTCAAGCACTACCCGCTGACGCGGGGCGTCCTCTTCAAGAAGCAGGTCGGCTCGGTGAAGGCCGTCGACGGTGTCGACTTCACCCTCGACCGCGGCGAAACCCTCGGCATCGTCGGTGAGTCCGGCTGCGGCAAGTCCACGGTCGCCAGAATGCTGGTCAGCCTGGAGAAGCCGACAGCCGGAGTGATCAGGTACCGGGGCGAGGACATCACCCAGCTGTCCGGCAAGGCCCTGAAGGCCGTACGGCGCAACATCCAGATGGTGTTCCAGGACCCGTACACCTCCCTCAACCCCCGTATGACGGTGGGCGACATCATCGGGGAGCCGTACGAGATCCATCCCGAGGTGGCCCCCAAGGCCGACCGGCGCAGACGCGTCCAGGAGCTGCTGGACGTCGTGGGCCTCAACCCCGAGTACATCAACCGCTATCCGCACCAGTTCTCCGGCGGCCAGCGCCAACGCATCGGCCTCGCACGGGGTTTGGCGCTGCGCCCGGAGATCATCGTCGCCGACGAACCGGTGTCCGCGCTGGACGTGTCCGTCCAGGCCCAGGTCATCAACCTGATGGAGCGCCTGCAGAACGAGTTCGAGCTGTCGTACATCTTCATCGCGCACGACCTGTCGATCGTCCGGCACATCTCGGACCGGGTCGGCGTCATGTACCTCGGCAGGATCGTGGAGACCGGCCGGGACGCCGAGATCTACGACCATCCCACCCACCCCTACACCCAGGCGCTGCTCTCCGCGGTCCCCGTGCCCGACCCGGAGGCCCGTGAACGGCGCGAGCGCATCATCCTCTTCGGCGACGTGCCCTCCCCGACGAACATCCCCTCCGGCTGCCGCTTCCGCACCCGCTGCTGGAAGGCGCAGGAACGCTGCACGCTGGAGGTGCCGGCGCTCGCGGTCCCCGCGGAGTTCAGGCCGGCGGGCGGTCCTGCGGCCCACGACTCCGCCTGCCACTTCGCGGAGGAGAAACAGGTGGTGCCGCCGGAGGAGACGCGGTAACACGGAGGCAACTCCACTGACCCGATTCCGATATACGGACGCGTCAGTCTGTAGAGCGTACGGCCGTGCGGGTGCCGTAAACGGGCCGGAGTGCCGCCATGTCACTCCGGCCCGTTGCCGTGCCTACGCCAACCCCAGCGACCTCTTCAGGAAGTCCAGCTGGAGCAGCAGCAGGTTCTCCGCGACCGTCTCCTGCGGGGTCATGTGCGTGACGCCGGACAGCGGCAGGACCTCGTGGGGGCGGCCGGCGGCCAGGAGGGCGGTGGACAGGCGCAGCGAGTGGGCCACGACCACGTTGTCGTCGGCGAAACCGTGGACGATCATCATCGGCCGGGCCGGCTCGACGGCGTCCACCAGCCCGGCGTCGTCGACCAGCGAGTTGCGCCGGTAGACGTCCGGCTGCTCGTCCGGGTGGCCGAGGTAGCGCTCCTGGTAGTGGGTGTCGTAGAGCCGCAGATCCGTGACCGGCGCGCCCACGATCCCGGCGTGGAAGACGTCCGGCCGGCGCAGCACCGCGAGCCCGGCCAGATAGCCGCCGAAGGACCAGCCGCGGATCGCGACCCGGCCGAGGTCGAGCGGGAAGTCGGCGGCGAGGGCCTGGAGCGCGTCCACCTGGTCCTGGAGGACCACCGCGGCCAGGTCGTCCCGGACCGCCTTCTCCCAGGCGGGGGAGCGGCCCGGGGTGCCCCGTCCGTCGGCGACGACGACCGCGAACCCCTGGTCGGCGAACCACTGCGAGGTGAGATACGGGTTGTGCGCGGCGACCACCCGCTGGCCGTGCGGTCCGCCGTAGGGGTCCAGGAGGACCGGCAGGGGAGTGTCACCGGGGTAGTCCCGCGGCATAAGCACGGCGCATGGAATCCGCCGTGCGCCCCCCTCGGTGAGGGTCACGCGCGGGGACAAACCGGGATCCTCGGCGTACGAGGGGACGGTCGCCGCCGGCTTTCCGTCGTGCAGCACCTGCACCCGGGCCCCCGGCCGGTCGAGCGTCGCCGACACGAGGACGGTCACCTCCCCGGCGCGTACCGCCGAGTGCACGCCGGGCTCCTGCGACACGCGCTCCAGGCCGAGTTCGTTGACGCGGTAGACATGCACCTCGCCGATCTCCGGCGCGGTCGCGTCCTCGCCCGCCGAGGCCGAGACCAGCACGTCGTCGTCCGACACGTCGAGCACTGCACGCACATGCAACTGCGGCCCGGTCAGCGGACGTTCACCCACCGCAAGCACCCGCGCGCCGCCCTCGTCGGCGATCCGCACCAGCTGCCCGGAGGGGGTCCAGCACGGCACTCCAGGGGAAAGATCCAGCCAAATCGGATCTTCGTCGGCGTGCACCATCCGGGTCGTCCCCGTGTCCGGATCCACCGCCAGGTACAGCTGGCTGCGCTGGTCACGGGCCTGCACCAGAACCAGCGGCGCACCCGCCGCTGACCAGTGCACTCGCGCCAGATACGGGTAGCGCGCCCGGTCCCAGACGACCTGAGTGCGCACCCCGTCGAGGCCGATCACGAACAGCTGTACGTCAGCATTCGGGGTGCCGGCCGCTGGATAGGGAACGTGTTGTGGGTCACGCTCCGGATGGGCCGGATCGGAGATCCACCACCGCTGCACCGGCGTGTCGTCCACCCGCGCCACAAGCAGCCGGTCCGACTCCGGCGCCCACCAGAAGCCCCGGTCACGGTGCATCTCCTCGGCCGCGATGAACTCGGCCGATCCATAGGAAACCGACTCCGACTCCGGCTCGGCGAGCGCCCGGTCGCCCGCACCCTCGGCACCCACGACCCGCAGGGCACCGTCGACGACGTACGCGACGTGCCGGCCGTCGGGGGCGGGGCGCGGGTCGATCACCGGTCCGGGGACGGGGAGTTCACGGGCGGTGCCGGCCCGCAGCTCCGCAGTGAAAAGCCGCCCTGACAAGGCGAAAGACGCCAACTCCACGGCGGTGTCGGTGGCGTAGCCGACGATGCCGGCGCCGCCCTCACGGCTGCGTTCACGGCGCGCCCGCTCCTCGGGCGAGAGGTCTTCCGCGGCCCCGCCCAGCAGCGTGCGCGGGTCGGCCGCCATGCGTTCCGCGCCGTCCGCGAGGTCGAGGACCCACAGCGCGTTGGCCCGGTCCGTACCGGACCCCGAGCGCAGGAACGCGACCCGGGAACCGTCGGGAGCCACGGTGAACGAACGCGGCGCTCCGAGCGTGAAGCGCTGGGTGCGGGCGTGCCGTCGGGGGAAGGAGACAGGCTCGGTCGTCATGCCACGACCATATTGGCCATGCGCCCCCTTGTGCGGCCGTGCGCCGATCGATGCGCACGCACGGATAGTTATGATCAATAGCGCTGCGTGGGTATGAACCTGCTGGCTGCTGTATGGATTTACAAGTTCCCCCGCACTGTTTCCCCGACGATCCCGGGTTCTTGGAGGTGAGCCGCCGTGGCACTCTCGATTTCGGCGGTGGTGCTGCTGGCGATCATCGTCTTCCTGCTGATCAGAAAGTCAGGACTGAAGGCGGGCCATGCGGTCGTCTGCGTCCTGCTCGGGTTCTATCTGGCCTCGTCCACGATCGCGCCGACGATCAGCGAGCTGACGACCAACATCGCCGGGATGATCAGCAGCATCAAGTTCTGACCGGCGCCTGCGCGCGGGCTCCGCGCCGTGAGCGACCGGAGCCCGCCCCTGGCCGATCTGTCAAGGCAGCGCCCGCTGACCCGCGCCCACCTCGTATCGGAGGGCGAGGTCGAGTAGTGCCGTGAGAGTGTGACGCTTTCCGGGAAAGTGCCCCACTTCCACGGGCGCACACTGCGGATCCGGAAGGGCCTCGCACGGTGACGTGGCGTGCCGGTCGGCCCTGGCGGCCGTTGGACGCACGCTGCGCATCGAGGCCACCGACAGCCGGGTTGATCGCCTCCCGTCACTGCAACTCCCCGCCCCCGATGCCGAGTCCGGCCGAGGCCTCGTCCCCATCGACGCTCTCGCCGACCGCTGGAGCACCGCCTCACCGTGCAGCTGCCACCACCCCCGTTCCGAGCCCCGGCACAGCCATCGACCGTCCGGCACCGGCTCCAGATCTGCGATCGCGCTTCCGCGCAGCCGCCCCCGGCCGCTGCCGCGACTGCCGGCTCGCCGTTCCCACGGCCGCCTGGCACCCGCCCGTTTCCGTCCGCGGCAGCGCGATGTGCTCGACGACGACAGGTGGCAGCAGGTCGGGGAGGTGGCCGGTGGAGGACCGTCGCCTCGTAGGCTGGCCCCATGACGGAACTGCCCGCCCGGCGTCTGCTGCTGGTGCATGCGCACCCGGACGACGAGTCGATCAACAACGGCGCGACCATGGCCAAGTACGCGGCCGAGGGTGCGCATGTGACCCTGGTCACCTGCACCCTCGGTGAGCTCGGTGAGGTCATTCCGCCGGAGCTCGCCCATCTGACCGGCGTCGCCCTCGGCGAGTACCGCCTGCGCGAGCTCACCGCCGCGATGCGTGAGCTCGGCGTCGAGGACTTCCGTCTGCTCGGCGGCGTGGGCCGTTACCGGGACTCCGGGATGATAGGCCTCGCCGCCAACGACGATGCCGCCTGCTTCTGGCAGGCCGACGTCGACGAGGCCGCCGCCCACCTCGTCGAGGTGATCCGTGAGGTACGCCCCCAGGTTCTGATCACGTACGACCCCGACGGCGGCTACGGCCACCCCGACCACATCCAGGCCCACCGCATCGCCCAGCGCGCCGCCGAGCTGGCGGCCGCCGAAGGGCTGCCGATCGCCAAGGTCTACTGGAACCGCGTACCGCGCACGGTCGCCGAGAAGGCCTTCGCCGGCCTCCAGGAGGACCTGTCCCGCCTCCCCTTCCCCCGGGCCGCCACCCTCGACGACGTACCGGGCGTCGTGGACGACGAGCGCATCACCACCGAGATCGACGGCACCGCGTACGCCGCCGCCAAGGCCGCCGCGATGCGCGCCCACGCCACGCAGATCGACGTCGCCGAACCGTACTTCGCGCTCTCCAACGAGCTCGCTCAGCCCGTCTTCACCACGGAGTACTACGAGTTGGTGCGCGGTGAGCGCGCCCAGGCGCGGGAGACGGATCTGTTCGCCGGGATCGAGGAGGCGTCATGAAGGACCAGGGCTCGATGCTCGCCCAGCCGCTGCAGCGCCCCTCCGCCGGGCGGATCGTCGCCCACCTGGGACTGTTCGTGCTCGGCCTGGTGATCGGCGCCGCCGGTTCGCTGGTGCAGGCCGGCTGGTTCCCCGGCGGGCTGCTGCTCGCGCTGCTGGGCGGGGCCGGGCTGTTCCTGGGCGGGGCGTGGGGCACCGGAGGAAGAAGCGGAGCGGTTTCGTCCGCCGCGGGCTGGCTGCTCGCCGTCATCCTGCTCACCGCCAGCCGTCCCGAAGGGGACTTCCTGTTCGCCGCGGGAGCCGGCTCGTACCTCTTCCTCCTCGGCGGTATGGGTGTGGCTGTGATGTGCGCCACCCTCGGTCCGGGGCGGCAACCAGGTGGCCGGGCCGTCCGACTTGGCAAGTGACGTACCACTTCGCCGTCAGACGCTCGTGCGAGTCCCGTGTGGGTTTCCCCAGCGGTCGCGGGATACGCGACGGAGGTGGCCAGTATGGTGGTGCAGCCGCCGAGCTGCCCGAGCATGTGAGGTCGTAACGGGCGGCGGAGCCAACCGGGAGAACCTGCCTTGAGTCGTGAAACTGACAGTCCGTCCTCCGGGCCCAACGGGCGCGGCGGAGCCGCATACCCTTCGGGCACGCCGCCCTACGGCACCCCCACGGCTTCCGACAGCGGTGCTGGAGCGGGCCGTTCGGCCGCGCAGCCGGAGGAACGCAAGACCGAGACCACGCTGACGACGCGGATCCGGATCAACATCCCCGGGTCACGGCCCATCCCGCCGGTCGTCGTGCGCAAGCCCGTCGCGGACACCGAGGCCGCCGACGACACCGTCGCCGAAGCGCCCCCGGAGAACCCGGCCACCACGACCGGCACGGTCGAGGCTCCGGCCGAGCATCCCCAGCAGGGCGAGGAGAAGACCAGCGACTGGTTCGCGCCCCGCAAGTCCGGGCCGGCCAAGGCCGGTCAGGGCGGCGGTTCCGCCAACGGGGCCGGGCAGCCCAGCGGTTCCGGCCCGGCCACCGGCGCCCCCGCTGCGGGCGCCGCCGCTCCCGGCGCCCCCACTGCGGCGCGTCCGGGCAGTGGCCGCCCCGGTGGCGTGGTCGGCTCCATGAACATGCCGGGCGGCTCCCGGCCCGGTGACGCCGCCCGCTCCGGCGGAGGCGGTACGAACGGTGCCGGGCTGCCCGGCGCCACCGGCGGCCCCGTGGCTCCGGGGCACGGCGGCGGTACCGGCTCCTTCGACGTCACCGAGGCGCTCTCGGCGGGCCCGCTGGGCAACGGCTCGCCCGCCGCCCCGGGCGGCCCCGGCGAACCCCGCCGCGACGACCTGCCGTACTTCACGGAGAACGGCCAGGGCGGATACGGGCATCAGTCCACGCCCAACGGCCTGAGCGGCCCCAACGGTCAGAACGGCTCCGTCGGCCTGAGCGGTCACGGCGGCCTGGGCGGACCGGGCGGCCCCGGCGGCCAGGGCAGCCCGCAGGGCCCCGCGGGCCCGACCGGCGGCCCGGTCACCGGCGACGGCCCGCTCGTCCCGCCACCCACGCGCGGCCCCGGCGCACCCGGCAGGCCGGGCACCGGTCCCGGCGGTCCCGGCGCACCCGGCGGTCTGGGCGCACCTGGCACCTCCGGCGGTCCAGGCGCCGCCCCGCACACCGGCCGCGGCCCCGGCGGCGGTATGAGCGACGACACCGCGATCCTCACTCCGCAGAAGCAGGTCCCCGAACCGCCCCCCGGCAGCTCCTTCGGCGTTCCCGACAACGTCTCCGGGCACACCGTCACCAGCGGCATCCCCGTCGTCCCGTCCGCCGACCGCGGCACACCCTTCGCACCCGGCGCGCCCACCGACGGGCTGCTGCCGCACACGCCGCCGAAGCTGCCCGAGCCGGTGCAGCAGAACGTGCCCGCCGCCGCGCCCAAGAAAAAGAAGGGCCGCAACAAGCTGGTCCTGCTCGGCGGCGGCGTGTTCTTCGTCGCCGGAGTCGCCTACGGTGCCGGTCTGCTGATGAACCACTCCGACGTGCCCAAGGGCACCACCGTGCTCGGCGTCGACATCGGCGGCGGCACCCGCGACGACGCCGTCAAGAAGCTCGACGAGGCCCTCGGCGACCGCATCGACAACCCGCTGAAGCTGTCCGTCGACGGCGACACCGTCTCGCTCAGGCCGGATCAGTCGGGGCTCCAGTTCGACGTCGACTCCACGGTCGGCGCCGCCGCGAAGAGCGACTACAACCCGGTCTCCGTGATCGGCTCGCTCTTCGGCCAGGAGCGGGTCGTCGAACCGGTCATGCCGGTCGACGAGGAGAAGCTGAAGGCGTCCCTGGAGGACGCGGCGGGCGGCGCCGGCACCGCGACCGACGGCACGATCAAGTTCGAGTCCGGCAAGGCCGTCGCCGTCTACGGCAAGGTCGGCAAGGGCATCGCCGTCGACCAGGCCACCGACGCCGTCGAGGAGGCCTACCGCACCCAGGTCGAGACCGGCACGTCCACGCCGGTGCAGCTGCCGACGACCACCCGGCAGCCGACGGTCTCCGACGCCGAGGTCGACCGGATGATGAAGGAGTTCGCCGAGCCGGCGATGTCCGCCCTCGCCACGGTCCAGACCGACGCGGCACACAAGATCGACTTCGGCCCCGTGTCACTGCCCAAGATCCTCGGCTTCAAGGCAGTCGACGGCAAGCTCGTGGAGACGTACAACCTCAAGGCGCTCGAGGAGGCGTACGGCAGCACCTTCGACGGCGTGCAGATCGAGGGCGCGAGCGGGAAGCGTGCCGTCCAGCCGGCGGACGTCGCCTCCGCGCTGCGCAAGGCTCTGCGCGGCAAGACGCCGGCAGAGCGCATCGAAGTCATCGACACCACCCCCAACTAGGGGCTCGCTGACGCAGAGGAGGGGGGGGGCCCCGCCCCCCCCCCGCCCCCCCCCCCCCGCCGCCCCCCCCCCCCCCCCCCCCAACCCCCCCCCCCCCCCCCCCCCCCCCCCCCCCCCCCCCCCCCCCCCCCCCCCCACCCCCCG
>NZ_JBHWJT010000012.1:50204-281972 GCF_042731325.1 Streptomyces sp. NPDC059866
GCGTCCGCGCGGCCCCCGGCGCGGCGCGGCAACCCCCCGGCCGCGCACTACCACCTCACCCCCCCCCCCCCCCCCGCGGGGCCCGCGGCCGCTGTGGGGGGGGCGCCCGCCCCCCGCGGGCCCCCCCCTCCGTCGTACGCCCCCCGCGGCGAACCGCTAATTGAGCATCGCCCGAGCCGCCGAAGCCTCCCCCCGCACCCGCTCGGCCGTCCCCTCGTCCACCGCACCCACCACCTCTGCATACGCGTCCAACTCCCGCGCCCCGCCCAGGAAATCCCCCCGCCGCACCAGCAACTGCGCCCGCTCGTAACGCAACCGCGCAGGATGCGCCGGCAGCAACAGCGACAGCTCGACGGCCCACAACGCCACATCCGTCCGCTCGGCCCGCGCAGCCGCCCACGCCCGGATGTTGTTCAGGATCCGCAGCACGACGTCCAACGGCGCCGCGGGCACCAGCATCGAGGAATCCAACGGCGCCCCCGTGGCCCCCACGACCAGCAGCTCCGCGTCGTGCCCGGTCAGCACCCGCCCACCCTCGAACGGGTCGGCGAGCACCTGCTCCGCCGGCTCCCCGAACCCGACCACGAAGTGCCCCGGCAGCGCCACCCCGTACACCGGAGCCCCCGCCCGCCGCGCCACCTCCACCCACACCACCGACAGCAGAATCGGCAGCCCGCGCCGCCGCCGCAGCACGGCATGCAGCAGCGAGGACTCCAGACGCTGGTAATCGCCCGGTGTGCCGTGGAACCCGCACCGCTCCCCGAGCAGTTCACGCAGCGCCTCGGCCCAGGCGCGCGGCCCGCCCGGCCGGAAGGGCAGCCGCCCGGCCAGCTCGTCCAGCTCCACCTGCGCGGCGTCGATCCCGACGTCGTCCAGCGCCCCGTCGGCCTCCGCGCCGACGAGCAGACACAGCGTGGCCACATCGGGCCGCTCGGACCGCGCCTCCTCGGCGAACCGCCGCCGCAGCTCGGCGGACCGCTCCGGCGGTGGGGGGAAGGGGGGTTGCATGACCACCTGCCGACCTCCCGCTGTCAGTGCCCAGGTGCGCCGGACGCCTGTGGCTCCCGGTAGTGGTGGTACGCGTGATGCGCAGTGAAGCCCATCCCGGCGTACAGCGCCCGTGCCCCCACATTGTCCGTCTCGACCTGGAGCCACGCCGCCGATGCGCCCTCGTCGAGGGCCTGCCGGGCCAGCGCGGCCATCACGGCGCCGGCCAGTCCCTGCCGCCGTAGCGCCGGATCGACCTCGACGGCGGCGAACCCGGCCCACCGCCCGTCGACCACACACCGCCCGATCGCGGCGGGCGCCCCCGTGCCTGCACCGGGGACGGTCGCGAACCACACCGAAGGCCCGCTCCCCAGCACTCTCAACGCCACCTCGCTCACGCCCTTGCGCTGATACCGCGCCAGCCAGGCCGCGTCCGCCTCCCGGGACAGCACGACCCCGGCCCCCTCGGCCCGGTCGGCGACCGGCGCGAGTGCCCCGATCCACAGCTCGGCGGTCACCTCACGCACCCACCCGCGCTCCTCCAGCTCCGCGCACAGCAGCTCCTGCGTGCCCTCGGCGCCGGTGGCGGTCTGGACGTACGCGGGCAGGCCGCGGTCGCGGTACCACCGCCGTACGACGGTCAACGCCTCGTCGAGCGGCATGCCGGGGTCGCCGAGCGGCAGCACGGAGTTGGCTCGCCGGGTGAACCCGGCGGCGGCCCGCAGCTCCCACTCGCCGAGCCGTTCGCTCTCCACCGGCCGCCACGCCCGGGCCGCGACCCGCACAAGCTCCTGGTACGACGCGGACGGCCCCCGCCGCCGGGCCGGTGCCGCGGGCACCACCTTGCCCGCGACCAGCGAGGATTCCTCGATCCGGACGCTTTCACCGTCCCGGCGTGTGATCACCAGCACCCCGTTGTTCCAGGATGTGAGAACACCCACCGTGTCGGTGAATTTCTCCTGCGTGACACCAGGGTGGCCCAACCGCCGTACGGAGACCCGTTTGCCCACGTCAGCAGCGGTGATACGGACCTCAAGGCGTCCTATCGGCGAGAATTCCACAGGTCAGTCCACCCCTCCTGTTCGGATCATGCCCAAGAACGGAGATACTAGGGGCGGGCATCGACGACGCCGCGCTCCCGCGCGCCAGGCGGCGGAGCCTGAGGAGGCCCGCCAGCGCCCGTATCGAGGAGGAACGACAGCGTGACCTACGTCATCGCGCAGCCTTGTGTCGACGTCAAGGACAAGGCGTGCATCGAGGAGTGCCCGGTCGACTGCATCTACGAGGGCTCCCGGTCCTTGTACATCCACCCGGACGAATGCGTCGACTGTGGTGCCTGTGAGCCGGTCTGCCCGGTCGAGGCGATCTTCTACGAGGACGACACTCCGGAAGAGTGGAAGGACTACTACAAGGCGAACGTCGAGTTCTTCGACGAGCTCGGCTCGCCCGGCGGCGCCAGCAAGCTCGGCCTGATCGAGCGCGACCACCCCTTCATCGCCGCGCTTCCGCCGCAGAACCAGTAAGCGGCCCGCTGGGCGGACCCCAGCCGTCGCTTGAGGAGCGTCGCCTCGGTTCCGTACGGCCTGATCGCCCTCGCGGCGGTCACCGCCGTACGGGACCGAGGCGTTTGCCGTCCCGAACGGCTCGTACGCACGAGAAAGTGAGCCAGAACCGTGTCCGCAGTCTCCGACCGCCTGCCCACCTTCCCCTGGGACAAATTGGCGCCGTACAAGCAGACGGCCGCCGCTCACCCGGACGGCATCGTCGACCTGTCCGTCGGCACTCCGGTCGACCCGGTCCCCGAGCTGATCCAGAAGGCGCTGGTCGCGGCGGCCGACTCCCCGGGCTACCCGACGGTCTGGGGCACGCCGGAGCTGCGTGACGCGATCACCGGCTGGCTGCGCCGCCGCCTCGGCGCCCGGGACGTCACCCACCATCACGTCCTGCCGATCGTCGGCTCCAAGGAACTGGTCGCCTGGCTCCCCACCCAGCTGGGCCTCGGCCCCGGCGACAAGGTCGCCTACCCCCGCCTGGCCTACCCGACCTACGAGGTGGGCGCGCGCCTGGCCCGTGCGGACCACGAGGTCTACGACGACCCGACCGAGCTCGACCCGGCGAACCTGAAGCTCCTCTGGCTCAACTCACCCTCCAACCCGACGGGCAGGGTCCTGTCGAAGGAGGAACTGACCCGGATCGTCGCCTGGGCCCGCGAGCACGGCGTGCTGCTCGTCTCCGACGAGTGCTACCTCGAACTGGGCTGGGAGGCCGACCCGGTCTCCGTCCTCCACCCGGACGTCAACGGCGGCTCGTACGAGGGCATCGTCGCCGTCCACTCGCTCTCCAAGCGCTCCAACCTCGCGGGCTACCGCGCGGCCTTCCTGGCCGGCGACCCCGCCGTTCTCGGCCCCCTCCTGGAGATCCGCAAGCACGGCGGCATGATGACGTCGGCGCCCACCCAGGCGGCCGTGGTGGCCGCACTCGGCGACGACGACCACGTCCGTGTCCAGCGCGAGCGCTACGCAGCCCGCCGCACGGCGCTGCGCGAGGCGCTGCTGAACCACGGCTTCCGCATCGAGCACAGCGAGGCGAGCCTGTACCTCTGGGCCACCCGCGACGAACCCTGCTGGACCACGGTCGCCCACCTGGCCGACCTCGGCATCCTGGTGGCCCCCGGCGACTTCTACGGCCCAGCAGGCGAAAACTTCGTACGCGTAGCCTTCACGGCGACAGACGAGCGGGTACGAGCAGCGGTAAAGCGCCTCGCCTGACACCGATACCGCTGACCGCTGACCGCTGTGGGCAGTCGTTCCGCAGGGCGATGGGGGTCCCCCCGCTCGAGCGAAGTCGAGAGTGGGGGAGGGTGGGCACAGCCTGCAGCGCCGGGCACCGCTGCAACCGGCCTTGGCCCCTGCCAACACAAGCGCACGCAAAAACGAACGGGGTCCAGGGAACCCCCTGGACCCCACCGCCGTACAACCCGGCGTCAGCCGATCGGCAGCCCCGTGGCCGGCAGCGACTTCTTCGGCAGAGTCTGCGTCGGCAGCCCACCCTTGGCCAGCCCATCCGTCGGCAGCCCACCCTTCGTCGCCGTCGAAGCGGTGTCACCCACGACTTCCCCGGCCGCCCCGGCAGCGTCACCCGCAGCCTTCTGCACCGCCGGCGTCGCCTTCTTGGCAATCTGGCCACCGGTCTTGCCGGCGGTCGGCACCGACTGCTTGACCGCCTTGCTGCCGGTGTCGCCCGCGGCACCGGTGACGTCCTTGGCCGCGCCGTCGACGGTGTTGCCGACGCTCGCCCCGTCCAGGGCAGTCAGCCCGCCGACGTTGGGGGTGGCGGGCTTCTCGGGGGCCGCGCTGGCGGAGCCGGCCGCACCGACCCCGGCAGCCGCTCCCGCTGCGACGAGCAGCGCGGCACGGGCGATCCGACGGGTCAGAGGGAGGGACATGGTGCTCCTTTGACGGGAGGAAACGAGGAAGTGTCCGGCCGCGCCCGGCTGTTGATCTCCGGGCTCGGACGCAGTGACTACCGCTCGAAGCCCCCGAAGGTTGCGGCGGCCCAGTGTAAAGAATTGGCAATGTGTCGCATTATCAGCTCCGGATAAAAACGGGCAAAGGACGCCCGGCTGCAAAGTCTGCCGAATCCTTACCGCCCTTTGTTTTCAAGGGTTTTGATGGATGTGAGGGTGAGGTCACGAAAACCTGATCACACCGTCACCGGCCGTCCATACACGTAACCCCTGAGGGGGAAGCCCCGCACTACTGTGCAGCGACGATCCGGACGGCGCTCGCGGCGCTCTCCGCCCCGTCGGCGCCCTTCCCGTCTCCGGACGCCGGACGCCACCGGCTGTCGGTGTTCCCGGCCGTCCACTCCCGGCCGGCGTACGAGACGCGCTCGATGTGCAGTGCGGAGGCGTTGGCGACCGCCCAGTGCGCGAGCTGCCAGCCGCGCTCGCGGACGCTGCGTCCGTCGGCGCCGGTGTCCGCGGTCACCGGTACGGTCACCGTGCGCCCGCTGGTCTCGGTGATCAGGTCGCTCGGCGCGGGCGTCGGCGTCGCACCCACCTCCGCGCCGGCCTGCGCCACCGCGTCCCGCCCGAAGTCCCGTACGAGCGCGGAGCGCACCGTGTCCGGACCGGCGGTGGGGGCTGCGCCCGGCCGGCCCTGACAGGTCAGCGTGGCCGCGGCCCGCCCGGTGAGCGCGGCGGCGAGCAGGGTGGCGTCCGGCTCGTGCTTGGCGTAGGCCTCCGGAAACCCGCTGCGCTGCACGCGCTGCGCGGCCACGGTGAGCGGCAGCCGGGTGTAGTCGGGCACCTTGACCAGGTGGTCGTAGAACATGCCCGCCGAGTAGATCGGGTCCATGATGTCCTGCTCCGTGCCCCAGCCCTGCGACGGCCGCTGCTGGAACAGGCCGAGCGAGTCCCGGTCGCCGTGGTCGATGTTGCGCAGCGCCGACTCCTGGAGGGCGGTCGCCAGCGCGATCGTCACGGCCCGCTCGGGCAGACCGCGCGCGGTGCCGACGGCGGTGATCGTCGCCGCGTTCACCGCCTGCTCGGGCGTGAACTCGTACGTCGCCCCGTCGGCGTCGGCCGACACGACCTTGCACTGCGGACCGCCGGGGCCTCCGGTGACGTACTGCACCACGAGATAGCCCGCGACCGCGAGCAGGACCACGAAGGCCGCCCCGCTACGGAAGAGGCGGCCACGACGCTGAGGAGTAGGGGACGGCTCTGGCATCCGTACAAGGTACTGGAGAGTACGGTGTGCCCGGTGTGAGTGTGGGAACTCGTGCGAGGTTGGGCGCGCGTTAGGGTCGACGGCATGGCCGACACCCCGCTTGACCTCACCCTGGACGCCGCACAGCTCACCGCCCGGCTCGTCGACTTCCCCTCCGAGAGCGGCAGCGAGAAGCCGCTCGCGGACGCGATCGAGGGTGCCCTGCGCGCCCTGCCGCACCTGACGGTCGACCGCTACGGCAACAACGTCGTCGCCCGTACGGACCTGGGCCGGGCGGAGCGCGTGATCCTCGCCGGTCACATCGACACCGTGCCGATCGCCGACAACGTGCCGTCCAGGCTGGACGACGAGGGTGTGCTGTGGGGCTGCGGCACCTGCGACATGAAGGCGGGCGTCGCGGTCCAGCTGCGCATCGCGGCCACCGTCCCGGCCCCGAACCGCGACCTGACGTTCGTCTTCTACGACAACGAGGAGGTCGCCGCCGAGCTCAACGGCCTCAAGCATGTCGCCGAGGCCCATCCGGAGTGGCTGCGGGGCGACTTCGCGGTGCTGCTGGAACCGTCGGACGGCCAGGTCGAGGGCGGCTGCCAGGGCACCCTGCGCGTGCTGCTGAAGACCAGGGGCGAACGGGCCCACTCGGCGCGCAGCTGGATGGGCTCCAACGCGATCCACGCGGCGGCGCCGATCCTGGCCCGCCTGGCCGCGTACGAGCCCCGCTACCCCGTGATCGACGGTCTGGAGTATCGCGAGGGCCTGAACGCTGTGGGGATTTCGGGGGGTGTGGCCGGAAATGTCATCCCGGACGAGTGCGTCGTGACGGTCAACTTCCGTTACGCCCCGGACCGCACCGAGGAGGAGGCGATCGCCCACGTCCGCGAGGTCTTCGCGGACTGCGGGGTGACCGACTTCGTCGTCGACGACCACAGCGGAGCCGCCCTGCCCGGCCTGTCCCACCCGGCCGCGGCGGCCTTCATCGAGGCGGTCGGGGGCACCCCGCAGCCGAAGTACGGCTGGACGGACGTCTCCCGGTTCAGCGCGCTGGGCATCCCCGCGGTCAACTACGGTCCGGGCAACCCGCACTTGGCGCACAAGCGGGACGAACGGGTCGAAACGGCGAAGATCCTGGCGGGCGAGGAGCGCCTGAGGTCCTGGCTCACGGCGTGAGACCGGCCGGTGCTGTGGCGCTTCATGGCGGACATGCACACGTACCCCGTCCTTAACCCGCGTAGATCTACGCTGAGGTGGAACGACCCCGCAACGGAGGGAGCGCACATGGCCACCGGCAACCCTGAGGGCAAGAAGCAGCCGCCGGAGGAGCAGCGCCTCGGCCCGGTCCTCCGACGGCGGAGCCAGGTGACGGCGAGCACGACGGACCAGCGACTGCTGGACGCGGGCGGCCCGTCGGACTGGGTCCACACGGACCCCTGGCGAGTCCTGCGCATCCAGTCGGAGTTCATCGAGGGATTCGGCACGCTGGCCGAACTCCCGCCCGCCATCAGCGTGTTCGGCTCCGCCCGTACGCCGGTGGACTCCTCGGAATACGACATCGGTGTCCGCCTGGGCCGAGGCCTGGTCGAGGCGGGCTTCGCGGTCATCACGGGCGGCGGCCCCGGGGCGATGGAGGCCGCCAACAAGGGCGCGTGCGAGGCGGGTGGCATCTCGGTCGGCCTCGGCATCGAGCTGCCCTTCGAGCAGGGCCTGAACCCCTACGTCGACATCGGCCTCAACTTCCGCTACTTCTTCGTCCGGAAGATGATGTTCGTCAAGTACGCGCAGGGCTTCGTGGTCCTGCCGGGCGGCCTCGGCACCCTGGACGAACTCTTCGAGGCGCTCACCCTCGTCCAGACCCAGAAGGTCACCCGCTTCCCGATCGTCCTCTTCGGCAGCCAGTACTGGGGCGGCCTCGTCGACTGGCTCCGCAGCACCCTGGTCGCCCAGGGCAAGGCCTCGGAGAAGGACCTGCACCTCTTCCACGTCACGGACGACGTGGAGGAGGCGGTGGCGTTGGTGTCGAAGGAGGCGGGGCGCTAGCCGGCACACAGGCGGGGGCCCAGAGGGCGGAGCCCCCTGGTACGGCACGGGCAACGCCCTACGCCAGCCCCCGCCGGGCCACCGCAGGCTCCCGGTGGCCCGCGATCGACGCCACCATGTCGAGCACCTGCCGCGTCTCCGCCACCTCGTGCACCCGGTACACCTGCGCCCCGAGCCACGCGGACACCGCAGTCGTCGCCAGCGTGCCGATCACCCGCTCCTTGACGGGCTTGTCCAGCGTCTCTCCCACGAAGTCCTTGTTGGACAGCGACACCAGCACCGGCCACCCGGTCTCCACCATCTCCCCGAGCCTGCGCGTCGCCTCCAGACTGTGCCGGGTGTTCTTCCCGAAGTCGTGCCCGGGATCGATCAGCACCGACTCCCGCGGTACCCCCAGCGACACCGCCCGCTCGGCCAGCCCGACGGTCACCCGCAGGATGTCGGCCATGACGTCGTCGTACGTCACCCGATGCGGCCGGGTACGCGGCTCCGCACCGCCGGCATGCGTGCACACCAGCCCCACCCCGTACCGCGCGGCGACCTCCGCGAGCCGCGGATCCACCCCGCCCCACGCGTCGTTCAGCAGATCCGCCCCGGCCTCGCACACGGCCTCGCCGACCTCGTGCCGCCAGGTGTCCACGCTGATCACGACGTCCGGGAACCGCCGCCGGACCTCCGCCACGAACCCGACCGTCCGCCGCGCCTCCTCCTCGGCGGTCACCTCCTCGCCCGGGCCGGCCTTGACCCCGCCGATGTCGATGATCGCGGCCCCCTCCGCCACCGCCTGCTCCACGCGCGCGAGGGCGGGCTCGTCGTGGAAGGTGGCCCCGCGGTCGTAGAAGGAGTCCGGGGTCCGGTTCACGATCGCCATGATCACCGGCTCGTGCGGGTGGAACTCCCGCCTGCCCAGCCTGAGCATCCCCTGTGACCTCTCCTCGTACGTCCTGGCCCGCGGCCTTTCCGACCGCCTGCGACCCTAACTGTCAGACTCGCATGGCACGATCGGACCCTGACACATTCGATGTCGGCGAACGCCGGCACACTCCGCGTGGGGACCTTCAGCGATGGTGATGTTCTTGTTCCTGGTCGTGGCCCTCGCCGTCGTCGTCGCGGCGGTGACACTCGCCGTGGTGGGCGGCGGCGAGCACGGTCCGCTGCCCGAGGCGGCCCCCGAGCGGCTCCACGACCCGCTGCCCCCGGACCGCCCGGTCGCCCGGGCGGACGTCGACTCCCTGCGCTTCCCGCTCGCCGCCCGCGGCTACCGCATGGCGGACGTGGACGACGCCCTGGGCCGCCTCGCCGCCGAGCTCGCCGAGCGCGACGCCCGGATCGCCGACCTGGAGTCCGCCCTGGCCGGCGCCCGGGCCGCAGCCCGCGCCTCCCTGGAGAAACACGGGCCGGAGGAGGACCGGTGAGCGACGGCACGGCCCTGGCAGGCCCGGACGGCGCCCTGCGCTGCCCCTGGGCCCTGTCCACCGAGGACTACGTGACGTATCACGACGCGGAGTGGGGCCGCCCGGTCCACGGCGACGACGCCCTGTTCGAGCGGCTGGCCCTGGAGGCCTTCCAGTCCGGCCTGTCCTGGATCACCATCCTGCGCCGCCGCCCCGGCTTCCGCGCCGCCTTCGCCGGTTTCGAGATCGCCAAGGTGGCCGCCTTCACGGACGCCGACCGCGAGCGCCTGCTCGCCGACCCCGGCATCATCCGCAACCGCGCCAAGATCGACGCGACCCTCGCCAACGCGCGCGTGCTGGCCGACTGGTCCCCGGGCGAGCTGGACGCCCTGATCTGGTCCCACGCCCCCGACGCGGCGACCCGCCCGATCCCGAAGACGCTGTCCGACGTCCCGGCGGTCACGCCCGAGTCGACGGCCTTGTCCAAGGCTCTGAAGAAGAGAGGCCTGCGCTTCGTGGGCCCGACGACGGCGTATGCGTTGATGCAGGCGTGCGGTCTGGTAGACGATCACTTGGAAGCGTGCGTGGCACGAAGCGCCCTTTAGGGGCGCGGGGCTGTGCTCGATATGCGGCTCCTCCCCCGCTCTCGGCTTCGCTCGAGCGGGGGACCCCCACCGTGGGCGCGACCAACCACAACGGACCCGCAGCCCCCGACGGAGCTTTCGCCCCCCGAACTCACCGGCCCAAGTACTTCGGCTTCTCCTTGTTCACAAAGGCCTGCACCGCAATCGCATGGTCCTCCGAGGACCCCGCCCGAGTCTGCAGCTCATCCTCCTTCTCCAGCGTCTCCGCCAAGGAGTGGGACAGCCCATAAGCGACCGCCTCCTTGATCGCCCCATAGGCCACCGTCGGTCCCTCGGCCAGCGCCCGCGCCACCTTCTCGGCCTCCGCCCGCAGCTCCGCGGCCGGCACCAGTCGGTTCGCGATCCCCAGCTCGTACGCCTCCTGCGCCTTGATGCTCCGCGGGAACAGCAGCAGGTCGGCGGCCCGCCCCGGCCCGACGACGCGCGGCAGGGTCCAGGAGATCCCGGAGTCGGCGGTCAGTGCCACACCGGCGAAGGACGTGTTGAAGGCGGCGGTGTCGGCCACCACCCGGTAGTCCGCGGCGAGCGCGAAGCCGAAGCCCGCCCCGGCCGCGACCCCGTTCACGCCCGCGACCACCGGCTTCGCCATGCCCGTGAGCGCCCGCACGATCGGGTTGTAGTGCTCCCGCACCGTGCTCATCGTCTGCCCTTCGCCCCCGCCCGCCTCCCGGTCGGCGGCCAGCAGCCCGATGTGCTCCTTGAGGTCCTGCCCCACGCAGAACGCCCGGTCCCCGGACGCGGTCAGCAGCACCGCCCGTACGGCGTCGTCCGCCGCCGCGGACTGGACCGCCTCCCTGAGGGCGACCTTGGTCTCGATGTTCAGCGCGTTCATCGCCTCGGGGCGGTTCAGCGTGATCGTCGCAAGCCCGTCGCTCACCTCGTAGAGCACGGTGTCGGCCATGGCGTATCCCCTCCGGAGTTGCGGCTGCGGGCGTACCGGGCAGTACGTCCTGTCTGAGGACAGCATGGCGGAGATCACCGACAACGGCCCCGAGCGTCCATGTGACCTGCGTCAAAGAATGTGTCCCGGCTTCCGCTCCGCGGAAGTCCGTGCGGCTGCGCAGTATCGCAGTTACATCGCCGAATTGAGTGGTTTTGCTCGCGCGCGTTGCCCAAGCGATGCCGACTGATGTTGGTCATCGGGTCGTGAGATGCGGGATAATGGCTTGGAAGCAATGTGTTCGATGCCGGTGTCGCGTGTCCCCTCACGGACCGCGCGTGCCCTTCAGCGGGCCGTCGGCTTTGACGATGAGCTGGTTTTCAGGAAGGGGAACGAGCATGGCGGCCATGAAGCCGCGGACGGGTGACGGCCCGCTCGAGGTGACCAAGGAGGGGCGGGGCATCGTCATGCGCGTTCCGCTCGAAGGCGGCGGTCGGCTCGTCGTCGAGCTGACCCCGGACGAGGCCGACGCGCTCGGCGACGCCCTCAAGAAGGTCGTGGGCTGACCCGCAGGCGACCATACCCTTTCAGTCGCCCCGGCACCGTATTTCGGTGCCGGGGCGACTGTTTGCCCAGGTCGACCGGCCAGGGATTGTCGCTCAGGGCTGTCGCCAGGAGTTATCGCTCGGGGCTGTCGCCAGGAGTTATCGCTCGGGGCTGTCGCCCGGGGTTATCGCTTCACCGCGCACAGCAAGCCGTCGCCCACCGGCAGCAGCGACGGCACCAGTTCCTGGCTCTCGCGCACCGCGCGCAGCAGCTCCCGAAGCCGCAGTACCTCCGTCGGCTGGGGTCCCGAGTCCACCGTGCGGCCGTTCGCGAAGACACCCTCGAACACGACCAGCCCGCCGGGACGCAGCAGGCGCAACGATTCAGCGAGGTACTCCAGCACCTCCAGCCGGTCGCCGTCGCAGAAGACGAGGTCATAGCCGGCGTCCGCGAGCCGCGGAAGGACGTCCAGGGCGCGGCCCGGGATGAAACGGGCGCGATTGCTGGCGAACCCCGAAGCACGGAAGGCCTGCCGGGCGAACTGCTGGTGCTCGGGCTCGGGATCCACGGTGGTCAGGACGCCGTCCGGCCGCATCCCGAACAGCAGATGGATCCCTGACACACCGGTCCCGGTGCCGATCTCCGCGATGGCCTTGGCGTCCACGGAAGCGGCCAGCAACCTCAGCGCGGCGCCCGTGCCGGGCGACACCGAGCGCAGCCCTGCTTCGCGGGCCCGGTCACGGGCCCAGCGCAGCGCTTCGTCCTCGGCGACATAGGCGTCGGCGAACGCCCAGCTCGTCTGCCGGTTGCCGGTAATGACCCTCTCCTGTCCCCGTGGTTGCCTGGGCGTGACTGTATCCGTTGCCGCCGGGAACCCGCAGATGGGACCAGGCGTTTAGAAGGGTGGGAGACAGGAGCGGGGGACACGGTTGGATCACGACGACTCGCGGGACGCCGAGCAAGTGCTGACGCAGCCGCATCAACCGCATCAGCCGTACCAGCACAGATCAATTTCTCGTAAAACCGCTTATCCGGAGCTAACGGACGAGGTGGCTATGGTAGGGGCTCCACTGGACACCACCAGAGCTGACAGGGGAGGTGCGGCTGCGCCTTTGAACCGGGCAGGAGTGCTGCGGCGCTTCCTCGGGTCGGCGGGCAGGCCGAAATCCGTGAACGACACCGCTGCTGACCACAGCCACGCCGCTGACCACGACCGGACCGCGACGTTCTCCACCGACGCGGACGGGCAGGCGTGGACTCCGCCCACGTGGGAGGAGATCGTCAGCACGCACAGTGGCCGCGTCTACCGGCTGGCGTACCGCCTCACAGGCAACCAGCACGACGCCGAGGACCTCACCCAGGAGGTCTTCGTCCGCGTCTTCCGCTCCCTTTCCACGTACACGCCGGGCACGTTCGAGGGCTGGCTGCACCGCATCACCACGAACCTCTTCCTGGACATGGTCCGCCGCAAGCAGCGCATCCGCTTCGACGCCCTCGGTGAGGACGCGGCCGAGCGGCTGCCCAGCCGTGAGCCGACCCCGCAGCAGGTCCTCAACGACGCGCACTTCGACGCGGACGTCCAGCAGGCCCTCGACACCCTCGCACCCGAGTTCCGTGCCGCGGTCGTCCTGTGCGACATCGAAGGACTGTCGTACGAGGAGATCGCCGCGACGCTCGGCGTGAAGCTCGGCACGGTCCGCTCCCGGATCCACCGTGGCCGTTCGCAGCTGCGCAAGGCCCTCGCGCACCGCTCGCCGGAGGCGCGTGCCGAGCGCCGCTCCTTCGTGGCCCGCGTTCCCGCTCTGGGGGGAGGGGGCGCGTCCGCGTGAGTGGATCACGGCCGAACCCTGCCGAGGGACACCTCGCAGAGCAGCATCTGGGAGACCGACTCGCCGCCCTGGTCGACGGCGAGCTCGGTCATGACACGCGTGAGCGCGTGCTGGCGCACGTGGCGACCTGCCCGAAGTGCAAGGCGGAGGTCGACGCCCAGCGCCGGCTGAAGAACGTCTTCGCGGAGGCCGCCCCGCCGCCGCCCTCCGAGAGCTTCCTGGCGCGCCTTCAGGGGTTGCCCGGGGGAGGTGACGCCGACGGCGGTGTACCGCCGGTCGGGGGAGGATTCGGCGGCGGACTCCCCGGACGCACCGGGACGCCCGGCGTCTTCGGCCTGAGGCGGGGAGAGCGCTTCGAGTTCGACTACGTCCCTGCCGCCTCCCACACGCCCGTACTCCCGGCCTCCGGCGCACAGCGGGGCTTCCGTATCCATGACGTCGGCCGCAGCGAGGCCGAGCGTGCGGCGGCCTCGCGCGGGCGGCGGTTCGCGTTCGTCGCCGCCGGTGCGGTGTCGCTGGCCGCGATCGCGCTGGGCGGTGTGACCACGGGCGCGCCGGGCGACACGGACACCCGCGGCGGCTCCGGGAACGGCAGCAAGGTGACGCCGATGCGTACGCCGGGAGCGGGAGCCGCGACGGTGCCCGACAACCAGCGGCGCCGCGGGGCCGGCCCCCTTCTCGCGCAGAGCCAGGGCGGACGGGCCCTCGGGGACACCCCGGTGGCCCCGACGGAGGTGTCCGCGCCGCTCCTGCCCGGAGCGCCGGCACCGCTTGTCGCGCAGGCCGAGGCGCGCCTGCACACGCTTGCGGCGCCCGTGGTGGCCGGTGCTGCCGCGATGTCCCCGCTGATACGTCCGCTCTCGACGGCCCCGCCGATCTCCCTGACCACATGGTCGACGGCACCGGAGATCACGGCCCCCGGCCTGCTCGCGGCGCCCGGTCCCGACGCGAGCCCCGCCCCGTCCTCGTCCTCCTCCGCCACACCCCGCTGACCGGCCGCTGCACCCCGGCGCGTGAACCTGGTTGAATCCAGGGTGAACCGCGCCCACGTCATGGCGACCGGCGCGGAACCGACGAACTGCGGCCACCGATGACGAGCCGTGCCGCGGCCGGCTGTGGGGAGAGCATGAACGAGGGGAAGCCCACGCAGGGCCCGGCGTCGCCCTTTGGCGACGCCGGAGGGGGTTATGAGCCGGACCGCTCCGCAGCGGCCCGAAGCGACGCGGCGTCCTCCGAGGGCGACTTCGAACTGAGGCGCCCGGAGGATGTGGCCGAGGGGACGGTGTCTGCGGCTCCGGCGTCCGCCGAAGAGCCGGATTCCGTCCCGGCAGCGGGCGTGGCCCCGGACGCCCCGCCCGCTGCCGAGAAGCCCCTGCACGACCCCGACCCCTACAGCACCCCGCCGTACGGCGAGCCCGGACCCTGGGCGCCGGCTCCGCCGGTGCAGCACCCGGCGGCCACACCGGCGAACGGCACGGGGATGCCGGCGGCCACACCCGCGAACGGCACGGCGATACCGGCGCCCGCTCCGCAGCACGGCATGCCCACGCCGACACCGGCAGCCCCCCTGCCCGGCGCCCCGGCACCCTCGCACGGCGCCCCCGCACCCTCGCACGGCGCCCCCGCACCCGGCACAGACATCTCGGGACCGGCTCCCGTAGCGGGCCCGCCAGGCCCGCCTGCGCCGGCCCCCGTGCCCGGCCCGCCCGCGCCCACCCCGGGCGCCCTCGCGTCGGCTCCCGCCCCGGGCGCGTCCGCCCCCACCCCCGGCGCTCTCCCGCCCGCCCCGGCAGGAACCCCCGACACCCCACCCCCCGCCAACCCCTGGCACCGCTACGACCCCTGGGCCGCGGCGGCCGCCCGTCCCGGCGCCGCACCGGCTCCCGCCCCCCTGCAGCAGACCGGTGCCGCCGTGCTCACGCAGGAGCAGCGGCACCGGCGGGGTATGAAGGTGCTCCTGGTCGGCGTGGTGCTGGTCGCGCTGGTGTCCGGGGGCGTCGGTGGGGCCGTAGGGGCGTATCTGGAGCGGAACGGCGGCGTCGGGGAGGTGGAGTTGCCGCAGGCCGGAAAGGAGCCCGCCGGGCGGGCCGCGGACAGCGTGGCCGGGATCGCCGCCCGGGCCCTGCCCAGCGTGGTCACCCTGCACGTCAGCGGCGCCGAGGCAGGTGGCACCGGCACCGGCTTCGTACTCGACGACCGTGGCCACATCCTCACCAACAACCACGTCGTCGAGCCCGCCGGAGACGACGGCGAGATCACCGTCACCTTCCACAGCGGCGACACCGCGAAGGCCGAGGTCGTCGGCACGGACGGCGGTTACGACCTCGCCGTCGTGCGGGTGCGCGGGGTGAGCGGGCTCGAGCCCCTGCCGCTCGGCAACTCCGACAACGTCCAGGTCGGCGACCCGGTCGTCGCCATCGGCGCGCCCTTCGACCTGGCCGGCACCGTCACCTCCGGAATCATCAGCGCCAAGGAGCGGCCCATCACGGCCGGCGGCGAGAGCGGCGACGGCAGCGACGTCTCCTACGTCGACGCCCTGCAGACCGACGCCCCCATAAACCCCGGCAACTCCGGCGGCCCCCTGCTCGACGCGCAGGCCCGCGTCATCGGCATCAACTCCGCGATCCGCTCCGCCGACAGCAGCTCCGACCTCGACGGCGGCCAGGCCGGCTCCATCGGCCTCGGCTTCGCCATCCCCGTCAACCAGGGCAAACGCGTCGCCGAGGAGCTGATCAGCACCGGCAGGGCGACCCACCCGGTCATCGGCGTCACCCTCGACATGAACTACACCGGCGACGGCGCCCGCGTCGGCACCAAGGGCAACGACGGCGGACCCCCGGTCACCCGCAACGGCCCCGGTGACAAGGCCGGCATCGAGCCGGGTGACGTCATCACCGAGGTCGACGGCCAGCGCATCCACTCCGGCGAGGAACTGATCGTCAAGACCCGCGCCCACCGGCCCGGCGACCGCCTGCAGCTGACCGTCGTACGCGACGGCAAGGAGCGGACGATCTCCCTGGAGCTCGGCTCCTCCGACGGCGACTGAGCCAACTCACACAAACCTCATGGATCGGACCCCGAACCCGCCCCCACAAGGCAAACAATCGGAAAACCGCTCACTTACACGCACTCGGGGGTCACGGGACGGTACCGGTCGGACAGGATCGGCGGGTACCGTGGAGCCGGCCCGGGACATCGCAAGGAGCTTCAGGTGTTCAATGACATAGGACCGCTAGAGCTGGTGACGCTCATCGTCCTCGCCGTGCTCGTCTTCGGTCCGGACAAGCTCCCGAAGGTCATCCAGGACGTGATGCGCACGGTCCGGAAGATCCGCGAGTTCTCGGAGAGCGCGAAGCAGGACATCCGGCAGGAACTGGGCCCGGAGTTCAAGGACTTCGAGTTCGAGGACCTCAACCCCAAGACGTTCATCCGCAAGCAGATGGACAACGACGACCTGGGGCTGAAGGAGATCCGCAACGGCTTCGACCTGAAGAAGGAGATGGCCGAGGTCACGGACGCGGTGCAGGGCCGTGACACCGAGACGTCCACCACCCCGTCGGCTTCCCCGGCTTCCTCGGGCGCCCGCGTCGACATGACGAAGAAGCCCGACGAGCGCCCGCCCTTCGACGCGGACGCCACCTGATCACCCGAGCCCCGTATCCCCGCGCCCGCGCGGCCTGAACGCGCCCTCCGGGCGACCCACGCGCCGGGTGCATTCCCTGCGGCCCGCAGCGGTGTGGATATGCTGCCGAGTTGTTGTGCGGACTGGACGAGTACGCCCGAAGGGGGGCGGGCCGCCCGGTCCGACGAGAGCGAGGAGGCGTCCGGGCACATGGAGACGACGAGTCGGGCAGTCGCACAGGCGCCGGCCGCGGAGGGCGGACAGCAGCTCCCCTCGGGTCGGCGTACGGTCGACGGCTACCTGCGCGCGCCCTTCCCTTGGTACGGCCTCGACGAGGCGTTCACGGGCCCGCGCTGGCTGATGCAGGTCGGTACGACGGCCGACGGGGCCGTGGAGCACGGTTCCATCGGCCACGGTGACGAGCCCTCGGTGCGGGGTGAGACGGCGGAGGACCGGGAACGGTTCGCGGTCGTGGTGACCGTCGCGGCCAACCCGGTGCGGCGCAGCGCGGACGGTACGGGGCTCCTGGAAGCCACGTCGGTCTCCTCGGCGGCCTGGCTCGCCGGCGTGGGGCTGCTGTCCTTCACCTGGCCCGCGCAGATGGACCACACCCTGCGGGACGACTGGCTGGAGCAGCAGACGGAGACGGCGTGGGTCCTCGCGGACGATCTCGCCGGCGAGGACTGGTCGACGCTGTCCCTGCCGGTGGACGGCGTTCCCACGTCCTTCCACTATCGGGAGTCCGAGTTCGGCTGGGTGCTCGCGGGAACGACGGAGCAGGGGCTCCACCTGGGGGCGTACGGCCGGGGTATGAGCGCGTACGGTCTGGGTTTCGCCGTGATCAAGGACATCGCGGAGTACGCGTAACAAGGATGACGAGGTCGGGGCGCCGTCTGCGCAGACGGCGCCCCGACCTCGTACCACTTCCGGGAAGTTCTAGAACTTGTTGCGCGGCGTGATGCCCAGCGACATGCCCGACAGGCCCCGCTGCCGGCCACCCAGCTTGCCCGCGATCGAGCGCAGGGCCGCGCCCGCCGGGGAGTCCGGGTCGGTGAGGACCACCGGCTTGCCCTCGTCGCCGCCCTCGCGGAGGCGGACGTCGATGGGGATGTTGCCGAGGACGGGGACGCTCGTGCCCGTGGTGCGGGTGAGGCCGTCGGCCACCGACTGGCCGCCGCCCGTGCCGAAGACGTCGACCATCTCGCCGCAGTGCGGACAGGGCAGGCCGGACATGTTCTCGACCACGCCGACGATCTTCTGGTGGGTCTGTACGGCGATGGAGCCGGCCCGCTCCGCGACCTCGGCCGCGGCCTGCTGCGGGGTCGTCACGACCAGGATCTCGGCGTTCGGGACCAGCTGGGCCACGGAGATGGCGATGTCGCCGGTGCCGGGCGGAAGGTCCATCAGCAGGACGTCCAGGTCGCCCCAATAGACGTCCGCCAGGAACTGCTGCAACGCCCGGTGCAGCATCGGGCCGCGCCACACCACGGGCGCGTTGCCCGGCGTGAACATGCCGATGGAGATGACCTTCACGCCGTTCGCGGACGGCGGCATGATCATGTTCTCGACCTGGGTGGGACGCCCGTCGGCGCCCAGCATGCGCGGCACGGAGTGGCCGTAGATGTCGGCGTCGACGACACCGACCTTCAGACCGTCCGCCGCCATCGCCGCCGCCAGGTTGACCGTGACGGACGACTTGCCGACGCCGCCCTTGCCGGAGGCGACCGCGTACACGCGGGTCAGCGAGCCCGGTTTGGCGAAGGGGACCTCGCGCTCGGCCTGGCCGCCGCGCAGGGCGGTCGCCAGCTCGCGCCGCTGCTCGTCACTCATCACGTCGAGCGTCACGTCGACATGGGTGACGCCCTCGACCCGGGAGACCGCCTCGGTCACCCGCTGGGTGATCGTGTCGCGCATGGGGCAGCCGGAGACCGTCAGGTACACGGCGACCGCGACCGTTCCGTCCGCGCCGATCTCCACCGACTTGACCATTCCGAGCTCGGTGATGGGCCGGTTGATCTCGGGGTCGTTCACCGTCGCCAGTGCTTCGCGCACCGCGTCTTCCGTAGCCATAAGGACGATGGTACGGCGCCCGGCGGGTGCCTCGGAAAGCCCGTCAGCGGTCGTCTACGTCACGTACCCCTGACCGTTCTGCCGGGAATACGCGATGACCGTCGTGGTGTCCGTCCTGCAGCTCCTTGACCAGGTCCTGGAGTTCGGAGCGTATCCAGTCCCGCGTCGCCACCTCCCCGAGGCCGATGCGCAGGGCGGCGATCTCCCGGGTCAGGTACTCGGTGTCCGCGATCGACCGCTCGTTCTGCTTGCGGTCCTGTTCCAGGTCGACCCGGGCGCGGTCGTCCTGCCGGTTCTGTGCGAGCAGGATGAGCGGGGCCGCATACGACGCCTGCAGGGACAGGGCGAGCGTCAGGAAGATGAACGGGTACTCGTCGAAGCGCAGACCGCTGGGCACGGACACGTTCCACAGCACCCACACGATGATCACGACGGTCATCCAGACGAGGAACCGTCCGGTGCCGATGAAGCGCGCGATGCGCTCCGAGAGCCGCCCGAAGGCCTCCGGGTCCCACTCGGGCAGGATCCGGCGCCGGGGCGCGCGCGGCTGGTCCAGGCGGGGGCGGGGGCGCGTGGCCGCCGTGGCGCCCACCGGAATGCGCTCCCGGACGATCTCACGCGCCGTCTCTCGCTCAGGAGCCATGGGCGACCACCCCTTCGCCCTCGTCGAGTTCGAACTCCGTCTCCCGCCAGTCCTCGGGCAGCATGTGGTCCAGTACGTCGTCCACGGTCACCGCGCCCAGCAGCGACCCGGACTCGTCGACGACGGGCGCCGCGACCATGTCGTACGTCGCGAAGAACCCGGCGACCAGGGGCAGCGCCGCGCCCGGGGCGAGGGGCTGCAGGTCGTCGTCGACGAGCGAGCTGACCAGGGTGTACGGGGGGTCGCGCAGCAGCCGCTGGAAGTGGACGGTGCCCAGGTACTTGCCGGTCGGCGTCTCGTCGGGCGGGCGGCAGACGTACACCTGGGCGGCGAGGGCGGGGGAGAGGTCGGGGTTGCGGACCCGGGCGAGGGCGTCGGCGACGGTGGCGTCGGGGCGCAGCACGATCGGTTCGGTGGTCATCAGACCGCCGGCGGTGTGTTCCTCGTACGCCATCAGGCGCCGCATGTCGGCCGCGTCGGCGGGCTGCATCAGGCTCAGCAGCCGCTCCTTCTCCTCCTCAGGCAGTTCGGAGAGCAGGTCGGCCGCGTCGTCCGGGTCCATCGCCTCCAGGACGTCGGCGGCACGCTCCTCCTGGAGCTTGCCGAGGACCTCGATCTGGTCGTCCTCCGGGAGCTCTTCGAGGACGTCGGCCAGGCGGTCGTCGTCGAGGGCGGCGGCGACCTCGGCGCGCCGCTTGGGGGAGAGGTGGTGCAGGACGTTCGCCAGGTCGGCGGGGCGCAGCTGCTCGAAGGTGGCGAGCAGGCTCTCGGCGCCCTGCCCGTGCTCCTCCAGGGAGAAACCGGTGACGGCGGACCACTCGACGGTCAGCGTCTCTCCCTTGACCCGCCGGAAGGCGCCGCCTTTCCTGCCCTTGCGCACGAAGACACGGTCGATCTCCCAGTCGCGGCGGGCCGGCAACTGCTGCACGGACAGATCGAGGACGGTGACCTCCTCGTCGGTCTCGACGAGCCTGACGCGCCGGTCGAGGAGTTCACCGAACACGAGCCGCTCCGTGGGACGCTGCTCGAAACGGCGGACGTTGACCACCCCGGTGGCGATGACCTGGCCGGACTCGATGCTGGTCACCCTGGTCATGGGCAGGAAGATCCGGCGGCGGGTGACGAGTTCGACGACCAGCCCGAGCAGCCGCGGGGGCCGGCGGCCGACGCGCAGCATGACGACCAGATCGCGCACGCGGCCCACCTGGTCGCCGTTCGGATCGAAGACGGTGACGCCGGACAGGTGCGAGACGAAGATCCGGGGGGCGCCCGCGACCATGGCTGCGCCTCCTTTTCATACCGTCTGTTGCTTTTGCTCTGTTCTTGTCGAATTGCTCGCTCAGTTGGGCTTCAGGCTAGCCCGTCCCGATCGGATACGCCCTGGTGAGCGGTCCGGACGGACTGGCTCCGCCTGGTGCGCACAGCCCCGGTACGCTGCGGTACGCCGCTCAGGACACACGTCAGAAAGGCAGCACCACCTGTGACTGCGATGCCCCAGGGCCGTACCCGCCGGACCGTGCTGGCGAGCGCGATGTGCGCACTGGTCGTGACGGGGACGGTGCTGACGGGGTGCAGCGAGGAAGATCCGAACGCGGGCACGAACGGGGTGGGCAAGCTCCCCGCCGACAAGATCCAGGCCCAGACCCGCACGGCGGCGGAGGCCGCCGCCGCGGTCCGGCTGTCGGGGACGGTCGTCGCCGGCGGGAGCACGTACAAGCTCGACATGCGCCTGAAGTCGGACGGTGGCAGCGGGTCGGTCACCGCGGAGGGGGCGACGTTCAAACTGCTGCGGGTCGGTGAGGAGCTGTTCCTCATGGCCGAGGCGGAGTTCTGGAACAACGGGAAGGGCGAGGGCGACGAAGGGGACGCGGCCGCGGCCGACAAGCTCGACGGCAAGTATGTGAAGGTGCCGCAGGGCGACCCCTCTTACAAGCGCTTCAGTGGCTTCACCGACAAGGACGTCCTCCTCAAGAGCCTGCTGACCCTGCACGGCTCCCTGCAGACCGACGGCCACCACGAACAGTCCGGCGTCCGCACCATCCGCATCACCGGCGACCGGGGCTCCGGCGGCACGCTGGACGTCTCCCTGGAGGGCAAGCCGTATCCCCTGCGCCTGGTCCGCGCCGGCGGCGCGGGCACCCTCAGCTTCTCCGACTGGGGCAAGGACTTCGCCCTGGAGCAGCCGGCGAAGGACGAGACGGTGGACTACGGCCAACAGCTGCCGACGTCCTAGGTGTGTTGTCCCGGCCCCAGCGCCGCTACTTGCGCCGCCGCTTCTTCATCAGCAACCGCGGCAGCCCCGCAGGGATCGGCTCCCGCGTCGTCGCCGGAGTCGGCAGCGGCTGCTCGGCCAGGGAGCCGTCGGGCAGGGGCTGCGTCGTCCCCGTCGGCTCCAGGCGGAGCACCCGGCACTCGCGCCCCCACCGCTCGGTCATCGCCTCACCGTCGGGTGCGTTGAGCCGCTTGCCCTTGAGCTCGGCGACGGCGGCCTCCCACGCCTCGGAACCGGGCGTCAGTTCCACGACCTTCGCCGTCCAGGAGATCAGCCGGCCCCCCTTGTCCTTGCTGCGGACGGTCACCTCGGCCGCGGCCCCGTCGGCCAGCCCCGGCAGCGGCTGCTCGCCCGGTCCGTCGCCGACGACACAGGCCGCACCCTCGTGCCACACATGCCACAGGGCCCGGGCCGCAGCACCGGGCCCCTTCACCCAGATGAGGCCGGACTTCTTCGTGGCCTCCTCGACGAGGGCCCTCTCGAGCAGCTCACCAGTCATGGGAGAAGCGTAACGAAGCCGCTCACAGCCATCCGTTGCGCTTCAGCGTCCGGTGGATGCCGAAGCAGATCATCGCCGTGATCCCGAGCACCATCGGGTACCCGAACTTCCAGCGCAGTTCCGGCATGTAATCGAAGTTCATGCCGTACACACCACAGACCATCGTCGGTACGGCGATGATCGCGGCCCAGGACGTGATCTTGCGCATGTCCTCGTTCTGCGCGACGGACGCCTGCGCGAGGTTGGCCTGGAGAATGGAGTTGAGCAGCTCGTCGAAGCCGGTCACCTGCTCCTGCACCCGGGCCAGGTGGTCGGCGACGTCCCGGAAGTACTTCTGGATGTCGGGGTCGATCAGCCGCATCGGCCGCTCACTGAGCAGCTGCAGCGGCCGCATCAGCGGCTGCACCGCCCGCCTGAACTCCATGACCTCACGCTTGAGCTGGTAGATCCGGCCGGCGTCGGTACCCCGCGGCGCGCCCTTCCGGCCCGGCGAGAACACCTCCGTCTCCACCTCGTCGATGTCGTCCTGCACCGCGTCGGCGACCGCGATGTAGCCGTCCACGACGTGGTCGGCGATCGCGTGCAGCACCGCCGAGGGGCCCTTGGCGAGCAGCTCGGGGTCGTCCTGCAGCCGGTGCCTGAGCGCCCGCAGCGAGCCCTGGCCGCCGTGCCGGACGGTGATGAAGAAGTCCCGGCCGGTGAAGCACATCACCTCGCCGGTCTCGACGACCTGGCTGTTGGCGGTGAGTTCGTCGTGCTCGACGTAGTGGATGGTCTTGAAGACGGTGAACAGGGAGTCGTCGTAGCGCTCCAGCTTCGGCCGCTGGTGCGCCTGGACGGCGTCCTCGACCGCCAGCGGGTGCAGCCCGAACTCACTGGCGATACCGGCGAATTCGGCCTCGGTCGGCTCGTGCAGACCGATCCACACGAAGCCCCCGTCGCGCCGCACCCGGCGCATCGCCTCGTGCGGGGTCAGCGGCTGCGACGACTCGATGCGGGCGCCGTCGCGGTAGATGGCGCAGTCGACGACGGCGGAGGTCGTCCCGGGGTCACGCGTGGTGTCGTACGCCCCGGTGTCCTTGCGCAGCAGGGGACGCGACGGGCGGACCGCAGCTCGGAGGTCGCGGATCATCGACATGGCAGGCTCCTTCGCAACGAGCAGCGAAAGTCCGCTGCGACGGGTGGAACTGCCCGGAATGGGGACGTCCTGACTTGCGGGATGTTTGGCACGTCCACAAAGCGGGGAGCACCGCACCGTCGCGGTGGTGACCTTCGTTGCTGATTCAGCTGCTGATGCAGGTCAAACAGATCAGGCAAAGCGAAACGAAGTGCTCTTCCGCGTGGAGATACGCAATGAGAGGTGGCAGCCGGCAGAGCCAGAGCTACGTCAGCGGTCGGAAGAGCGGGTGGTACTGCACGGTCGACTTCGGTCCATTGCAGCCCCACCTCCTCCGGCCGGTCCCTCGTAAGGGAGTGTCGTCGGCGTCGGGACTTGATCGCGACGCTTCTGCGTGCTGCCCCGAACCTGGCCAAGAGTATCAGCCGACTGCAGTGTCAAGGCGCTCGTTTGCCCGGTCCTGACGAGTTCTATGCTCGCTGCATGGCTGATGTTCTCCCTTTGGTCGAGGCCCGGTTGCGCACCGCACTGGGTGAACCGGACGCGCGCGCCGCGGTCACCTTCCTCGGTACGGACCGCATCGAGGTGCTGCGTTTCCAGGAGGGGGACGTCGTCCGTTACGCCACGCTCGGCATGTCCGCCCAGCCCATGGCCGACCCCACCGCGATGCTCGCCGACCCGGTCAAGGGGCCCCGCGCCGAGCTGGTTCTCTCCGTGCGGTCCGGTGTCGCCGACACCGACAAGGTGCTCCGTCCGCTCGCCGTGCTCGCCGCGTCTCCGCAGGTCGAGGGCGTGGTCGTGGCACCCGGCGCCTCGCTCGACGTCGGCGAGCCGCTGTGGCCCGGCGCCCCGTTCACCTCCGTCCTGGTGGCCGAGCCCGGCGGGCTGGTCGAGGACCTGGAGCTGGACGAGCCCCTCGATCCCGTACGGTTCCTGCCCCTGCTGCCCATGACTCCCAACGAGGCCGCGTGGAAGCGGGTGCACGGCGCGCAGGCCCTCCAGGAGCGGTGGCTGACCCAGGGGACGGACCTCAGGGACCCGGTCCGCAAGTCCGTTCCACTGGACTGAATCCTTGAGTGAGGAAGCTCACCCAACACCTTTTCCCGGCCCGGGCGTTCCGTCCGGACGGGTGATCGTCCTTGACGTGGCGCAGCCGGGGTAGGACCGTGGAGCCCTATGAGGGGCGAACCCAGTTGCCCGAAGTGTGGTGGCCGGGTCAGGGCTCCCGGACTCTTCGCCGATTCCTGGCAGTGCGATGTCCACGGCACCGTGCATCCGCTGCAGCCCGTGATCCCGCCCAGCGTCGAGGCCCTCAGTGTCGTGGTGCATCGCACGCAGGTGCCGGTGTGGATGCCGTGGCCGCTGCCGGTCGGCTGGCTGTTCACGGGCGTGGCCTGCGCCGGTGACGACCGAAGCGGCGGCCGCGCCACGGCCGTGGCCTGCTCCGGACCCGGCCCGCTCGGCGGCATAGGCGAACTGATCCTGGTCGCCGAGGAACTCGGCGTCGGCCTCGGCGCGCGGTACGCGGGCATCGACGGGCCGGACCCGGGGCCGTACATGGACGTCGGCAAGCCGCCCCAGGCCAAGGTGCTGGCCGCCGGCCGCCCCACTCCGCTCTGGCACGTCTCCGGCGGTCCGGCCGACCGTGCGGTCTTCGCGGGCGAGGCGCGCGGGCTGTGGCTGTGGGCGGTCGTCTGGCCCGAGCAGTCGGGGCTGTTGATGTACGACGAGCTGGTGCTGACGGATGTGCGGGACGCGGGGGCCGAGGTGGATCTGGTGCCGTGCGGGGCGTTGTCGCCGCGCTTGCTTCATCCGTAGGGGCGGGTGGGGTAGGTGCGGCTGAGGTTCTGGGGTGCTGAGGCCAGTGGTTGGCTGCGGGCTGTTCCGGGTTGATCGCGCAGTTCCCCGCGCCCCTCAGCGGCGCTTATCAGCCGCCTGTAGGGGGTGCACCCTTGTTGCGGTTGTGACACGGTCGGCCCGGGCACCCGCTATTCTTAGGTGTCCCGTCCGTCCCGTCATCGCCTGGAGTCCGCGTCGTGCGCATAGATCTGCACACCCACTCCACCGCTTCCGACGGTACGGACACCCCGGCCGAGCTTGTGCGCAATGCCGCCGCGGCCGGACTGGACGTCGTCGCGCTGACCGACCACGACACCACCCGCGGGCATGCCGAGGCGATCGCCGCGCTGCCGGAGGGGCTCACTCTGGTCACCGGCGCCGAGCTGTCCTGCCGTATCGACGGCATCAGCATGCACATGCTCGCCTACCTCTTCGATGCCGAGGAGCCCACGCTGCTCGCCGAGCGCGAGCTGGTGCGCGACGACCGGGTGCCGCGGGCCAAGGGCATGATCGCCAAGCTGAACGAGCTGGGCGTGCCGGTCACCTGGGAGCAGGTCGCCCGGATCGCCGGTGACGGCTCGGTCGGCCGGCCGCACGTTGCTTCCGCGTTGGTCGAGCTGGGTGTCGTGCCGACCGTGGGCGACGCGTTCACGCAGGACTGGCTGGCCGACGGCGGGCGGGCCTTCGTGGAGAAGCACGAGACCGATCCCTTCGAGGCGATCCGGCTGATCAAGGGCGCGGGTGGCGTTGCGGTGTTCGCGCATCCCGGCGCCGCCAAGCGGGGGCGTACGGTGCCGGAATCGGCGATCGTCGAGCTGGCCGCCGCCGGGCTCGACGGCATCGAGGTCGACCACATGGACCACGACCCGGACACCCGGGCGCGGCTGCGCGGGCTGGCCAAGGAGCTGGGGCTGCTGGTCACCGGTTCCAGCGACTACCACGGCAGCCGCAAGACCGTCTCGCTGGGCGAGTACGCGACCGACCCCGAGGTGTACGGGGAGATCACCCGGAGGGCGACCGGGGCGTTCCCGGTGCCGGGGACCGGCGGGGCCTGAGGCGCACCACCCCCACGCTCACGTCCGTTCACTTCTCGCAAGGCCTGTACTTCCCCATGTTCGACGTTGCCGTCTTCGGCTCTCTCTTTCTGACCCTTTTTGTCATCATGGATCCCCCTGGGATCACCCCGATCTTCCTCGCCCTGACCGCGGGGCGGCCCGCCAAGGTGCAGAAGCGGATGGCGTTCCAGGCCGTCTGTGTGGCCGGCGGTGTCATCACCGTCTTCGGGGTGCTCGGGCATCAGATCCTCAACTACCTGCATGTGTCCGTGCCTGCGCTGATGATCGCCGGAGGGCTGCTGCTCCTGCTGATCGCGCTCGACCTGCTCACCGGCAAGACGGACGAGCCCAAGCAGACCAAGGACGTCAACGTCGCCCTCGTACCGCTGGGCATGCCGCTGCTGGCGGGACCCGGTGCGATCGTGTCGGTCATCCTGGCTGTGCAGAAGGCGGACAGCGTCGGCACGCAGGTGTCGGTGTGGTCCGCCATCCTCGCCATCCATGTCGTCCTGTGGCTGGTGATGCGCTACTCCCTGGTGATCATCCGGATCATCAAGGACGGCGGTGTCGTCCTCGTGACGCGGCTCGCGGGGATGATGCTCTCCGCGATCGCCGTGCAGCAGATCATCAACGGGGTCACCCAGGTGATCCAGGGCAGCTAGCGCTGTCCTGCCCCGGCGGCAACAGCAGGGCCCCGTACGGTGTGACCGTACGGGGCCCTGAAGCTTGGATGGGTGATCCGTGTTATGAAGCCGAGGTGTCGGCCGGACGGATCCACAGTCGCTGTCCGATGGCGGCGGCTTGCTGAACGATCCGGTTGACGGAGGCGGCGTCCACGACGGTCGTGTCCACGGGCGTGCCGTCCACGTCGTCGAGTCGCATGATTTCGAAGCGCATGGCTTCTCCCTTCGTCTGGTCATCCTCCTGAGGAGAACTACTGATGGAGGGCCCATGGGGCGGATGTGCCCCGGGTTCCATGGATATGGAACAGCACGCCTGTTACAAACATTCCCTACGCTAAAGAAAATTTTCGAACGGCTAACTACTGATGAGTAAGCCGCTGATCCGAGACTAACCGGGACTGGTTGTGTTCGCAGCGTGACCAGCGGGACAATGGAGTCAATGAACGACGACCTCGCGGCCCTGTCCGCCCGTATCGACCGCACGAACGAGCTGCTGCAGCGCATGCTCGCCGAGGTGGCGAAGACACCCTCGACCCACGCCATCTTCGTCGACGCCGGGTATCTGTACGCGGCCGCGGGACGGCTCGTCGCCGGCACCGAGGACCGGCGGGCCTTCGACCTCGACGCCGAAGGGCTGATCGACGCGCTCATCGACCGGGCCCGCACGGTCTTCGCGGACAGCCGGCTGCTGCGGGTCTACTGGTACGACGGCGCCCGGCGCCGTATCCACACCGCCGAGCAGCAGTCCATCGCCGAACTGCCCGACGTGAAGGTCCGCCTGGGCAATCTCAACGCCAACAACCAGCAAAAGGGCGTCGATTCACTGATCCGGACCGACCTGGAGTCCCTCGCCCGGCATCGCGCCATCAGCGACGCGGCCCTCCTCGGCGGCGACGAGGACCTGGTGTCGGCGGTCGAGGCGGCGCAGGGATACGGCGCGCGGGTGCACCTGTGGGGCATCGAGGCGCCCGAGGGCCGCAACCAGGCGGAGCCCCTCCTCTGGGAGGTCGACAGCCAGCGCACCCTCGACCTCGAATTCTTCAAGCCGTACGTCTCCCGGCGCACCGCCGCCTACGAGGCCACCGCCGCCACCCGGCCCAGCCGGGAGGACGTCCGCTTCGTCGGCGCGCAGATCGCGGCGAAGTGGCTGGCCGCGCGAGGGCGGGAGGCCCTGGTGGAACTGCTGCCCGGCCATCCGTATCTCCCCGGCTCCGTGGACCAGGACCTGCTGGTGGAGGCGGAGGGCATCCTTCAGTACTCGCTGCGCGGCCAGGCGGACCTGCGCCGGTCACTGCGGGACGGGTTCTGGAACCATCTGCAGGCGCAGTACTGACGGGTTCTGGGACCACCTGCGGACGCCGTGCTAACGGGGCACGCGATCCCAGAAGTCGGCGATCGCGTGGGCCGTCGGCAGGGGCTGGTCCGCGTTCGGTGAGTGCTCGGCACCCTCCACGACCGTGCGGTGCGCACCCAGTCGTGCGGCCATGTCGTCCAGCAGCGGCACCGGCCAGGTGTCGTCGCGTGCACCCGACAGAACGTGGAACGGCAGCGGAACCCCGGCGAGTTCGGCGACCCGGTCCGGCTCCGTGCACAACTGGCGGCCCGTCGCCATGAGTTGGGCCGGTTTGTTGCCGAGCCAGCGGAGGCGCAGCAGTTCCGGACCGCCGAGGCCACGGGCCGGCCCGCCCACGTCCTCCGGTGGACCCATGGCCTGGATCGCCTCCCACACCTCGGTCATGTTCATCACGGAGAGCGCGTCCCGCAGCAGCTTCACGCGCTGCTGCTGGGAGACGGAGATCTGCGCCGGGCCCGAGGCCATGAGGGTGAGCGAGACGAAGGGGGAGTGGTCGAACAGGGCCGCGGCCCGGGCGATCTGCCCGCCCAGAGAATGCCCGAGGAGATGCACCGGCGTGCCGAAGGCCTCGGCCTGGGCGAGCACGTCCCGTGCCAAATCGGGCTGCGTGTACGCGGATTCGTCGTCCGCCGGCCCGTCCGACTCGAACTGCCCCCGTCCGTCCACGGCCACCGTCCGGTACCCGCGCTCGGCGAGCGGCCCCTGCATCAGACGGAAGTCCTCCTTGCTGCCGGTGAAACCGGGCAGCAGCAACGCCGTTCCCTTGTGCTCGACGCCGGGTGCCACGGGCGTGTCGACGACGGCGAACTCCCCGCGCCCGGTGCGCAGGGGGTAGGCGCGGGCGCCGGGGGGCGGGGAGAGGTGGGCGGGATCGGTCACGGGGTGAGGGTAGCGGGCGGGGGTGTATCGGGGGTGTCGGAATGCCGACGGCCCGGTCCCACCCTGAGGGGGACCGGGCCGTCGTACTGCGGTGATCAGCTGTCCGTGGACTCCATGGCGGCCGCTGCCTTACGGGTGCGACGGCGCGGCTTGGTCTCCGGCTCCTGCGTCGCCTGCGCCGGAATCTCGGCGGTCACCTCCGGGACGGAGGCGGCCGCCTTGCGGGTCCGGCGCACCTTCGGCTTCGCTTCGGCGCCCTCGGCGGTGTCGACGGCAGCCTCGGCGGTCGTCGTGGCCTTGCGGGTGCGCTTGGGCTTGGCGTCGGCGTCGTCCGTGGTGGTGGTCGCCTTGCGGGTGCGCTTCGGCTTGGCCTCCGTGCCTTCGGCGGTGTCGACCGCTGCCTCGGCGGTCGCCGTGGCCTTGCGGGTGCGGCGCGGCTTGGGCTCCGCCTCCGGTGCCGGTGCGGCCTCGGCGGTCTGAGCGGGCTCGGCCGTCTTGCGCGTACGGCGGCGGGGCTTGGCCTCCGTGCCTTCGGCGGTGTCGACTGCTGCCTCGGCGGTCGCCGTGGCCTTGCGGGTGCGGCGGCGCGGCTGGGGCTCCTGCGTCTCCGGGGCGGTCGCGGGGGTCGCCTCGGCCGTGTCGGCCGCTGCCTCGGCGGGAGCGGCCTCGACCGACTTGCGGGTGCGGCGGCGGCGCGGCTTCTCCGGCGTCTCGGGGGCGTCCATGGCGGCCGGGCCCTCGGCCGTCGCCACGGCGGTCTCCGCGGCTTCGGGTGCCGTGGGCTCGGCCGCTGCTATGGCCGTCGCCTCTGCCGGGGCGCCGCTACGGGTGCGGCGCCGACGGCGCAGGGTGCGCGGCGCGGCGGCCTCCTCGGCGGGGGTGTCCGTCTCCGGCGTGACCCCGGTGGTCTCGGTCGCGTCCATCGGGGTCCCGCCGCGCGTACGGCGGCGGCGTCGCGGCGTACGGGAGGGACGCTCGCGGTCGGCGGAACGGGACTCGTCCCGGCCACCCCGGCCACCGCGACCGCGCGGACCGCGGCCGCCCGGCTCGCCCAGATCCTCCAGCTCCTCCGCGTCGAGCCCGGCGCGCGTACGCTCCGAGCGCGGCAGGACACCCTTGGTGCCCTCGGGAATGCTGAGCTCGGCGAACAGGTGCGGGGACGTCGAGTACGTCTCCGGCGGGTCGTTGAAGTCCAGCTCCAGCGCCTTGTTGATCAGCTGCCAGCGCGGGATGTCGTCCCAGTCGACCAGCGTGATCGCCGTACCGGACGCGCCCGCGCGGCCCGTACGGCCGATGCGGTGCAGGTACGTCTTCTCGTCCTCGGGGGACTGGTAGTTGATGACGTGCGTCACGCCCTCGACGTCGATGCCGCGGGCGGCGACGTCGGTGCAGACGAGGACGTCGACCTTGCCGTTGCGGAAGGCGCGCAGCGCCTGCTCGCGGGCGCCCTGGCCGAGGTCGCCGTGGACTGCGCCGGAGGCGAAGCCGCGCTGCTTGAGCTGGTCGGCGAGGTCGGCCGCGGTGCGCTTGGTGCGGCAGAAGACCATGGCCAGTCCGCGGCCGTCGGCCTGGAGTATGCGGGCGACCATCTCGGGCTTGTCCATGTTGTGCGCGCGGTAGACGTGCTGCGAGATGTTCGCGACCGTCACACCCTCGTCGTCCGGCGCGGTGGCGCGGATGTGCGTGGGCTGCGACATGTAGCGACGGGCCAGGCCGATCACCGCGCCGGGCATCGTCGCCGAGAACAGCATCGTCTGGCGGCGCGCCGGAAGCATGTTGATGATCTTCTCGACGTCGGGCAGGAAGCCCAGGTCGAGCATCTCGTCGGCCTCGTCGAGGACCAGGCACTTGACGTGGTTCAGGTTGAGCTTCTTCTGGCCGGCCAGGTCCAGCAGTCGGCCCGGGGTGCCGACGACCACGTCGACGCCCTTCTTCAGGGCCTCGACCTGCGGCTCGTACGCCCGGCCGCCGTAGATCGCGGTGACGCGCACATTGCGCACCTTGCCCGCGGTCAGCAGGTCGTTGGTGACCTGCGTGCACAGCTCGCGCGTGGGGACGACGACCAGGGCCTGGGGGGCGTCGGTGAGCGCCTCGGGCTTGGCCCGGCCGGCCTCGACGTCGACGGGAACGGTGACACGCTCGAGGAGCGGAAGGCCGAAGCCCAGCGTCTTTCCGGTGCCGGTCTTGGCCTGGCCGATGACATCCGTGCCGGAGAGGGCGACGGGGAGGGTCATCTCCTGGATGGGGAACGGGGTGACGATGCCGACGGCTTCCAGGGCCTCGGCGGTCTCGGGGAGGATCCCGAGCTCTCGGAACGTCGTAGTCAGGGTGCTGCCTCTTCTGTGTGTGCGGTGCGAGGCGAGCGCGGGGGTCGTGTCTGACCGTGCCGGGGACGTCGGCTGCCGCGGGGGCGAGCCGTAGGACACGGGACCTCTGCCAACGCTCAAGAGCCTGCGTACCGCTGAGGGCCCCTCCGATCGTCGTACGCACACTTGCGTACGGTCAGGGAGGGCTGTCGGGTCGGAGCCGATCGGGCCACCGACCGGGCATCCTCATACGTGCGGCCTGTCGAGGTACGACAAATTGGGCGTCGTACCAGCAGGCGCATTACCACCATACCCCGGATTCGCGCACATGCGATGGCCGATTCGGTCACGTAGCCGTCGTCACACCTGTGGACGCAGTCCTTCGCGTCGTCGTGGTCACACTGATTGACCAGGGACTTCCGCCGCGCGGCAAGCGAGCTATTGTGCGCTTCATGACGACCTCTGACAAGCCTGACAACGCCGCCGAGACTCCCGAAGCCGCCGAACACACCGGGGTCGCCGCCCAGGACTGGGCGACCGCCTCCGCCGATCCGCAGTACCGGGCCGCGGTCGTGGACCTGCTCGGTGCGCTCGCCTACGGGGAACTCGCGGCGTTCGAGCGGCTCGCGGAGGACGCCAAGCTGGCGCCGACGCTGGAGGACAAGGCGGAGCTGGCGAAGATGGCGTCGGCCGAGTTCCACCACTTCGAGCGGCTGCGCGACCGGCTCACGGAGATCGGCGAGGAGCCGACAGCGGCCATGGAGCCGTTCGTCGCCGCGCTGGACGGCTTCCACAAGCAGACCGCGCCCTCGGACTGGCTGGAGGGGCTTGTCAAGGCCTACGTCGGCGACTCGATCGCCAGCGACTTCTACCGCGAGGTCGCCGTACGGCTGGACTCCGACACCCGCTCCCTGGTGCTGGCCGTGCTCGACGACACCGGGCACGCCGGCTTCGCCGTCGACCGGGTGCGCGCGGCCATCGACGCCGACCCGCGGGTGGGCGGGCGGCTCGCGCTGTGGGCGCGCCGGCTCATGGGCGAGGCCCTGTCGCAGTCCCAGCGGGTGGTCGCGGAGCGGGACGCGCTGTCCACGATGCTCGTGGGCGGTGTCGCCGACGGCTTCGACCTCGCGGAGGTCGGCAGGATGTTCTCCCGCATCACCGAGGCACACACCAAGCGGATGGCGGCGCTGGGGCTCGCCGCCTGAGCGCTCCGCCGGGAGTCCGGTACGCCATCGCGGGTGCGTCGTGGCTGGTCGCGCCCGCGCGGCGGAGCCGCATATCAGCACAGCCCCGCGCCCTTTGGGGCGTTGCCGAACTGCATCGGAATGCGCCGAGGCCGCTCAGCTTCAGGTGTGAGGTCGACCGCGGCCTCGGCGGCGGCTCAGGCCGTCGCCGAGCGTCGGCGGAGTCTTCCCGCCGGGCGCAGCAGCAGCGACAGGGAGGCGACGGAGAGGACCGCCGCGCCGACCAGGATCGGCAGGAAACCGCCGGTCTCCAGTGCGCTGTGGGTGACGAAGGCGCCGAAGAGGGCTCCGGCGACGCCGGTCGACAGGACGAGCGGGCGGGCGGGAAGGCGATGCGGCAGGCGCACGGCGTAGACCCATGCGAGGGCCAGGCCGAGGATCGCGGAGCTGAGCGCTTCCAGGAGCATGTCAGGGTCCTCCCACACGGCCGGCCTGCCCGAAACGGTCGTAGCCCGTCTTACCCCTGACCTGCGGAATCCAATCCACCCCTGTGAGCGAGATGGGCTCCGTTTGTGGAGGCGAACGGAGAGCGGAAACGACCGGGCCCGGCGGCTTGCAGAAGCCGCCGGGCCCGGTCGTTCGCGTCTGTCCGCAGCGTCCGCCTACAGCGCGCCGAAGCCCACCTTGCGCGGGGCCGGCTCGCCGAGCTCGACGTAGGCGAGACGGTCGGCCGGGACCAGGACCTTGCGGCCGTGCTCGTCCACGAGGCTGAGCAGCTGTGACTTCCCGGCCAGCGCCTCGGCCACCACGCGCTCGACCTCCTCGGAACTCTGACCGCTCTCCAGAACGATCTCGCGCGGCGCGTGCTGAACGCCGATCTTGACCTCCACGGCTATGTCCCTCCGAACGGTCAGTGAAGTGCGCGGGCGTCCGCGCCGTACCAGCACACATTAGCCCGGCGAGGGGACGCGCACCCTCCGCGCAAAGAACGCCAGGAGCGAACAGCGCACGGGAACAAAACGTCCCGCCCTCCGGCCGGCCTCAGTGCTGCTGCTCGTTGCCGTGCAGCGGGAAGCCCGCGATACCACGCCAGGCCAGCGAGGCCAGCAGCTGGACCGCCTGGTCGCGCGGGACGCTGCGGTCGCTGTGCAGCCAGGAACGGGCCACCACCTGGGCGAGGCCGCCGAGGCCGGAGGCGAGCAGCATCGACTCGGCGCGCGACAGCCCGGTGTCCTCGGCGATCACGTCGCAGATCGCCTCGGCGCACTCGTTCGTGACCTTGTCGACGCGCTCGCGCACGGCGGGCTCGTTCGTCAGGTCCGACTCGAAGACGAGGCGGAAGGCGCCGCCGTCGTCCTCGACGTACGCGAAGTACGCGTCCATCGTGGCTCGTACGCGCTGCTTGTTGTCGGTCGTCGACGCGAGCGCGCCCCGTACGGACTTGATCAGGGACTCGCAGTGCTGGTCCAGCAGGGCCAGGTAGAGGTCGAGCTTGCCCGGGAAGTGCTGGTAGAGCACCGGCTTGCTGACGCCCGCGCGCTCGGCGATGTCGTCCATCGCGGCCGCGTGGTAGCCCTGGGCCACGAAGACTTCCTGGGCGGCGCCCAGAAGTTGGTTCCGACGGGCACGGCGCGGCAGGCGCGTACCTCGCGGGCGTGCTGCCTCTGTCTGCTCGATGGCTGTCACGCCGCCTCCCAAAATCGTCCACATGCGGTGTGCGCCGCGCGGCCATCGTACTTTTCGGTAACCGTGACGTGCGCGCTGAGAGCGCAGAATTTCACGGACCGGACGGCTACGAAAGCCGCATAGAAGGTTTCGAACGGGTGCAGAGCGGGCAAAAGTGCGCCTCGTTCCTCCTCAGCTACTGGGTGTCCGCACGGGTCACCGGTAGTCGTCCTCGTCGAGGGAGACGACCCGGGCCTGCTCCACGAGGTCGGCCTCGTTGGCCCGGGCGGGATCGACGCCGGTCAGCGGGTCGTCACGGTCCGGGGTGACGTCCGCATGCTGCTCGGCCGCGTCGACATCGGGGGCCTCGACGTCGTACTCCAGGGCTTCCTCGGTGTCCTCGTTCTCGAAGGTCTCGGGATCGGTCGGGTCAATGGTCATGGTGGGCTCCCTTTCTACGAACGTCCCTGGAAGAAGCAGGGGCCACACGCGGGTGCCCTCCCTACGAGCCTAGGAGACACCCGATCCGGACGCTATGCGATCCGCGTCCGGAACGTCACGCGCTGCGCATCCGCCGGTCTGTGCAGATACGGTGCCGTCCTGCGTGTCTGTGACGGCGAACACATGAACCACGACGTGATCACCTCGTAACATTGCCGCATGTCTTCGACCGAGCTGCCGTATGTGCCCAGCACCGTGCTCCCGAAGGTGGCGCCCGTCAGGGTCGCGGAGGGCGAGCGGCTGAGGTCGGTCCAACTGCCCGGCATCACGCTCACGGTGCGTTCGCGGCCCCCCGCGCGCGAGGGGCTGCCTCCCGCGCTCTACGTGCACGGCCTCGGCGGTTCCTCGCAGAACTGGTCGGCGATGATGGAGCTGCTCGACGCGGACGTCGACTGCGAGGCCGTCGACCTGCCGGGCTTCGGCGACTCCCCACCACCGGACAACGGCGACTACTCGGTCACCGGGCACGCGCGCGCGGTCATCCGTTACCTGGACGCCTCCGGCCGTGGTCCGGTCCACCTCTTCGGCAACTCACTCGGCGGCGCGGTCGCCACCCGCGTCGCCGCCGTGCGGCCCGATCTCGTCCGGACGCTCACGCTGGTGTCGCCCGCGCTGCCGGAGATCCGGATCCAGCGCAAGGCCGTACCGACCGCGCTGCTGGGGGTGCCGGGCATGGTCCCGCTCCTCACCCGGTTGACCACCGGCTGGACGGCGGAACAGCGGGTCCGCGGCGTGGTGACGCTCTGCTACGGCGACCCCGGGCGAGTGTCGAACGAGGGCTTTCGCAACGCCGTGGAGGAGATGGAGCGGCGCCTGCAACTGCCGTACTTCTGGGACGCGATGGCGCGCTCCGCGCGCGGGATCGTCAACGCGTACACCCTGGGCGGCCAGCACGGGCTGTGGCGCCAGGCCGAACGCGTCCTCGCCCCCACACTCCTCGTCTACGGCGGCCGGGACCAGCTCGTCCGCTTCCGGGTGGCCCAGAAGGCCGCCCGCACCTTCCGCGACTCCCGGCTTCTGACCCTCCCGGACGCCGGACACGTGGCGATGATGGAGTACCCGGAGACGGTGGCGAAGGCGTTCCGTGAGCTCCTTGTGGAGGTGGGATCCGACGGCGCGCCCCCAGGGGCGTCCCGGGCGTCCGCCGACGGGGCCGAGTCCGCGAGCACGGGGAGCTGAGGCGCGAGGTGGGACGCCACAGTCGCCGCGGCCCGGCACCCAAGGGCGCGGCCGCGGACAAAGGGGCTCGCCGGCCGGCACCGGGGCCCTCGGGGGGACGGCAGACGCCGATGCCCGACGGCACGCCCGCGCGTGCGGTTCCGCGGCTGCCCGACGGTACGCCGGCGGGTGGGGTTCCGCGGATGGCGGACGGCTCGGCGGGGTATGCGGTGCCGCGTTATGCCGAGGGCACGTTGGCGCATGGTGTGCCGCGGTTGCCCGACGGTACTCCCGCGCACGGGTTTCCCCGTCTGCCGGACGGCACCCCTGCCCACGGCACGCCCCGTTTCCCCGACGGCACGCCCGCTCACGGCATCCCCCAGGTCCGTGGCGGCCACCCCGAGCAGCGCGAAGGAGGCGGTGGCTGGGGTGAGTTGAGGGGCGGGCCCGGTGGCGGGCAGGGGGTCGCCGCCGGACCGGGTGTTCCGCGGCAGCGGGACCTGCCCCCGGGCCCGCGTCAGGAATACGTCGACGTCTTCGAGGACGGCGACGTCTTCACGCGCCGTACGCCCGCCTCCTCCGCACCCGCCGAGGACCCGTACGCGTCCGTCACCAGCTGGGACACCGACATCCGGACCGGCACCGGCATCGAGGACGACGCGCCGCCGACCGGCGAGCCCGTCCCGGCCAAGGGCGCCAAGGGCCGCACGTTCACCGGGATCGCGGCCGCCGCCGTGACCACCGCGCTGGCCGTGATCGTCGCCGGTCAGGTCACGGACGCGGGCGACGACACCGGCGTACAGTCGCAGTCCGCCGCCGACCAGGCCCGGGACGTCCGGGACTCCGCGTCGCGCGGGGACGGGCGGCCGACGCCCTCCGATTCGCCGAGCGCGGTGCCGCTGACGTACGAACAGAAGATGGGCAGGACCTACGAGCTGAGCGCGACGCTCGACGGGCCGGGGAAGTTCGACGCGATCACCGGAATCGACAAGGCGCCGGGCGCGGGGCAGAAGTACACCTACCGCGTGGACGTGGAGCAGGGCCTCGGCCTCGACGGCGAACTCTTCGCGCAGGCCGTGCAGAAAACGCTCAACGACGACCGCAGCTGGGCCCACAACGGCGGCCGTACCTTCGAACGGATCCATTCCGGCAAACCCGATTTCGTGATCACGCTCGCCAGCCCCGGCACCACCGCCGACTGGTGCGCCCGGTCCGGATTGGACACGACCGTCGACAACGTCTCCTGCGACTCGGCCGCCACCGAGCGCGTGATGATCAACGCCTATCGCTGGGCGCAGGGTTCGGAGACGTACGGCGACAAGATCCACGCCTACCGGCAGATGCTGATCAACCACGAGATCGGCCACCGTCTCGGCTACCGCCACGTCACCTGCGACAAGGACGGCGAACTCGCCCCTGTCATGCAGCAGCAGACGAAATTCCTTGATCACGAAGGGATCAGTTGCAAGGCCAATCCATGGCCGTACCCGGGCAGTTGAGCACACCCCGCGGAACGTGGCCCTCCGTGCCCGCGTGATCTCCTAGCGCGACGAAACGCGCCCTGCGCGGGAAAGTTACGACCGTTCACCCCTTTTGGTGGCGCGATGGACAACCGTCCGTCGCGCCACCGGCTTGTCCGCATACGTTCGTCCCGCTGCGAGTCGCCGGACAACGGTGGCTCCCCATACGGGAGATCGGGGGTGCACATGCGCATCGGACTGCTTACGGAGGGTGGCTATCCGTATGTGAGCGGTGACGCCAGGCTCTGGTGCGACCGGCTCGTGCGCGGGCTCGCACAGCACGAGTTCGACGTCTACGCGCTCAGCCGCAGCGAGCGGCAGGAGGACGAGGGCTGGATCCCGCTGCCGTCGCAGGTCGTCCGGGTGCGAACGGCACCGCTGTGGACAGCCGAGGAGGACCGGGCGGCGGTGGGCGACGGGCGGGCGTACGGACGCCGCGCTCGTCGGCGGTTCGCCGAGTGCTACGGGGAGCTGGCGGGCGTCCTGTGCGCGGGGGCCTCGGGGGAGGCGTCGGCGGATGCGCCCGCCGCTGAGGCGGACCGTTTCGCCAACGCCCTGTACGGGCTCGCCGAACTCGCCCGCGAGGAGGGCGGCCTGGTGGGGGCGCTGCGCTCCGAAGCGGCCGTACGCGCCCTGGAACGCGCCTGTCGCGCGCCGGGAGCGCCGCGCACGGCGCACGAGGCGCGGGTGCCCGATCTGCTCGCCGTCGCCGCGCACCTGGAACGCGCCCTGCGCCCCCTCTCGCTCGACTGGTACGAGGACGACGGGCTCGGCTCCGTCGACCTGTGCCACGCGGCGTCCGGCGGCGCGGCGGCCCTGACCGGGCTGCTGGCCCGTCACTTCTTCGGCGTACCTCTGCTGGTGACCGAGTACGGGGTGCAGTTGCGCTCGCACTATCTGGCCGCCGCCACGGAGTCCTCGCCCGCCGTACGGTCCCTGCTCGCCGCCTTCCACGGGCGGCTCGCCGCCGAGATCTACCGGCAGGCCGACTGCATCACGCCCGGCAACGCACACGCCCGCCGCTGGCAGGAACGCTGCGGTGCCGACCGTACGAAGCTGCGCACCGTGTACCCCGGCATGGACGCCGGGCCCTTCGCGGAGGTGGGGGAGTCGCCGGAGCTCGCGGAGCCGGACACGCTGGTCTGGGTCGGCCGCGTGGAACCGACCAAGGATCTGGTCTCCCTGCTGCACGCCTTCGCGGAGGTCCGGGAGCTCCGCAAGGGGGAGCCGGGCGCGCCCCGGACCCGGCTGCGGATCGTCGGCGCGCCTGCCGGCGCCGAGGGCGCGGACTACCTGACCCACTGCAGGGTCCTCGCCGCACAGCTCTTCCCCGACGAGGCGGAGGGCCCGCACGCCGTCGGCGACAACCCCGTCTCCTTCGAGGAGATCGGCGGCCCGGACGCCCCGACCCTCGCCGACGCCTACGCCTCCGGCGCGGTGATCGTCCTGTCCAGCGTCGTGGAGGGCTTCCCGATCGGCCTCGTCGAGGCCATGCTCTGCGGCCGGGCGACGGTGTCGACGGATGTCGGTGCGGTGGTCGAGGTCATCGGCGGGACGGGGCTCGTGGTCCCCCCGCGCAACCCACGGGCGCTCGCCGAGGCGTGCGTGGCGCTGCTGCGCGACCCCGAGCGCCGTGAGCGCCTGGGCGCCGCCGCGCGCGCCCGAGCGCTCGAACTGTTCACCGTCGAGCAGAACATCGCGGCGTTCCACGGCATCTACCTGGAGATCGTCTCGCGCTGCCCCGTCCCCCGCGTCGTCCTCGACGACTTCGGCGAGCCCCAGCCCTTCGCCGTCCCCGCAGAGGCCCGCCTCCCCGGCCGCTGGACCGACGCCGCAACGCGCGTCGTGGCACGCGGTGGTCCCAGCTGGGCGGCCGGCCCCCCGGTACGCCCCCCACTCTCCGTGCCCGCCACGGGAGCAGCCCGATGAACGACCTGGAGAACCTCGACCGCCCCCGCCCCCCGGCCGGCGACGGAATCGAGGCGCGGCAGAAGGCTCGCCTCGGTGAGGCGCACGGTGGCGCAGCCGGGGGTGAGGCTGCCGCCGCCCCCGGGCGGGACGTCGTCGGCCCTTCCGTCGCCCACCGTGGCGCCGCCGATCCCGTGAAGGTCCTGATGCACCGTCACCGTGAGCTCTGCGAACGGGCCGTGGACCCCCTGGAGATCGCGGCCGGCCTGGAGGCGCACGGTCTCACCGACCGCACCGCCGCACGCTTCCGCCACCGGGACGTCTTCTCCCTGGCAGAGGAGATGTACGCCCGTGTCCCGCGCGACGGAGACCCGTCTCGGAGCCCCACACCGACCGCAGGTACCCGGCCGCGCGCGGACTGGATCGTCCGCACCCTGCTGCCCGGCACGCTCTGCGCCGCGACCCTGGCCGGCCTGCACCTCACCCACGGCCGGGCACGCCTCGTGCTGGCCGCCGTCGGCACCCTGGCCGTGGCCCTGGCCCTGCGCGCGGCTTTGTCCCGCGGCCCCCTGGGCACGAACCGCGCTCGGCCGGGCCCACACCCGGCACCCGGCGCCCGGACATGGATCTGCTGGCTCGTCGCCTACGCCGTCCTCGGCGACGGACTTCTGCAGGCCGCCGCCTCGGGAGGCCCCGACGGCCTTCCGACCGGCGCCGCGGACAGCTCCTGGCCCCTCACGATCACCCCTCTCCTGGCCCTCACCCTGGCCTGCGCCCCCGCGGCCTGGAGCGCCCATCTCTTCGCCGCACGGGCGCGCCGCAAACTGACGGCCAGCCGCGGACTCGAGGAGTTCGCCGCCTCCGTACGCCCCCTGCTGCTCGGCACGTTCACCCTGTTCCTGGCCGCCCTGACCGGCCTCCTCGCCCTCAGTGCCGCCACCGTGGACGACCCCGCAGCCCCCTCCCAGACCCTCACCCTCGGCGCCCTCCTCTTCCTCGCCCGGCTCCTCACCATCCACGGTTTCACCCACGCCCCGGCCGTGCTCCTCACCGCGGCGGCCACGGCCGAGGCCACCGCCCTGGCCACGCTCTTCGCCGGCCGCCTCCCGCACTGCGACGTCCTTGCCATCCCGACGCAGACCCTCCTGGACACCTGGGGCCCCGGCAGCATCCCGACCCTCGCCTGTGGAGCAGCGGCCCTCGCCCTTCTGCTGCATGCCTTCCGCAGACTGACCCGCGCCTCGGCGCACGGACGAACGGACGGCCCGTGGTGACCCCGGCAGGCGCCGCCGCCGCGCCCACCGCAGGCGGCCTCTCGCCGATGCCGCACGACAGACCCGCTTCACCCCTCGCCGCAGGCGCCCGGCCCGGACGTCGGAGGCAACCGCACCACCCCTTCGAAGGAGAACACCGCATGAGTACCTCCCGATCCGCCAACCTGGCCCCGGGAGCCGTCCGATGAGAGTTCTGCTGATCGGAGCCAATGGCTACCTGGGCCGCTTCGTCGCCGATCGTCTGCTCGCCGACCCGGCCGTCCAACTCACCGCACTCGGCCGCGGCGACGACGCCGACGTCCGATTCGACCTCGCGTCCGGCAGCCCCGGCGCACTCACCCGCTTCCTCGACGCCGTCCACCCCGGCGTCGTCGTCAACTGCGCCGGCGCGACCAGAGGCGGTGCCCGCGAACTCACCCGCCACAACACCGTCGCCGTCGCCACCGTCTGCGAGGCCCTGCGCCGCAGCGGCTGCGGCGCCCGCCTCGTCCAGATCGGCTGCGCAGCCGAGTACGGGCCCAGCCAGCACGGTTCCTCCACGGCGGAGGATGCGGTACCGCGGCCCGGTGGACCCTACGGAGTCAGCAAACTCGCGGCCACCGAACTGGTCCTCGGCTCCGGCCTGGACGCGGTCGTCCTCCGCGTGTTCTCCCCGGCAGGCCCCGGTACTCCCGCCGGTTCCCCGCTCGGCCGCCTCGCCGAGGCCATGCGGCGCGCCATGCAGACCGGCGACGGCGAACTCAAGCTCGGCGGCCTCGGCGCCCAGCGCGACTTCGTCGACGTCCGCGATGTGGCTCGCGCCGTCCACGCGGCCTCCCTCTCCGCCGCGCAGGGCGTCATCAACATCGGCTCCGGCCGCGCGGTCCGGCTGCGCGACGCCGCCGCGATCCTCGCCCGGGTGGCCGGCTACGGCGGCGTCCTGCACGAACTCGACGGCCCACCCGGCCCGCTGAGGCCGTCCATCGGCCACCCCAGAGAACCGCTCGGCCACCCCCGCCACGAACCCCTGGGCCACCGCAGCGACTCTGACCACACGGCTCACTCGGCCCCCGTCGCGTACCCCTATCCGGACGGCTGCGGCAGCTGGCAGCAGGCCGACGTACGCACCGCCCGCGACCGGCTCGGGTGGCGTCCCCGGATCAACCTCGAGGAGTCCCTCGCCGACATCTGGATGGAGGCGGCATGCCGTATCTGACCAGCACCAAAGCGGCCACGGCGGGCACTGATGTCCGCACCGGCTTAGGCATCCCCGGCTATGCGCACCCCCTTCTCGCCCCCACCGAGTGGGGTGAACTCACGCGCCCCGGCGCCCCCTTGCACTGGGTCGTCCTCAATGTCGCCGACGGTCCCGGCGCCCGTCCCGACCCCCACTGCCTGGAGGCGGCCGGCCGCCTCCGCAATGCGGGGGTCCGCGTGCTGGGGCACCTCGACACGATGTACGGCGCCCGCGGCTTCGCCGAGGCGATCTCGGACGCCCGCCGGTATCTGGACTGGTATCAGGTCGACGGCTTCCTCCTGGGCCGCTGCCCGGCCGAACGCGCCGGCCTCCCCGAGATCCGCCGCACGGTCACCACCCTGCGCGCGCTGCGTGACGATGCACACATAGTCCTCGGCCACGGCACCCACCCGTATCCCGGCTACGCCGAGAACGCCGACCAACTCGTCACGTTCTCGGGTCCCTGGAGCGGCTACCGCTGGTCGCAGGCGGCTGAGTGGACCGCCGACTATCCGCCCGAGCGGTTCTGCCACTTCGTGCACGGAGTACCCCGCGGCCACCTCGACGAGGCGCTGCGCATCGCACGCTGGCAGGGCGCCGCGACGATCTACTTCACCGACCGCACGGACCGCGGCGGCCGCATGGACCCCTGGGAGAGCATGCCCGGCTACTGGGACGAAATCGTCTCGCGGATCGGAACGGGTGTCTCGGAATGAAAAAGGCCGTGGCAGTGTTACGGGGAGAACAACCGTAGTGATTGACCGACCAACGGAGTCCCCGTGTCGCTGCCACCCCTGGTCGAGCCGGCTTCCGAGCTCACCGTAGACGAGGTTCGCAGGTACTCCCGCCACCTGATCATCCCCGACGTCGGGATGGACGGGCAGAAGCGGCTGAAGAACGCCAAGGTGCTGTGTGTGGGCGCGGGCGGCCTGGGCTCGCCGGCCCTCATGTACCTGGCCGCGGCGGGCGTCGGCACCCTCGGCATCGTGGAGTTCGACGAGGTCGACGAGTCGAACCTGCAGCGCCAGATCATCCACAGCCAGGCGGACATCGGCCGCTCCAAGGCGGAGTCGGCCCGCGACAGCGTGCTCGGCATCAACCCGTACGTGAACGTGATCCTTCACGAGGAGCGGCTCGAGGCCGACAACGTGATGGACATCTTCAGCCAGTACGACCTGATCGTCGACGGCACCGACAACTTCGCGACCCGCTACCTCGTCAATGACGCGTGCGTGCTGCTGAACAAGCCGTACGTGTGGGGCTCGATCTACCGCTTCGACGGCCAGGCCTCGGTGTTCTGGTCCGAGCACGGCCCCTGCTACCGCTGCCTCTACCCGGAGCCCCCGCCCCCCGGCATGGTTCCCTCCTGCGCCGAGGGCGGCGTCCTGGGCGTGCTGTGCGCGTCGATCGGTTCCATCCAGGTCACCGAGGCCATCAAGGTCCTCACCGGCACGGGTGAGCCGCTGGTCGGCCGCCTGATGATCTACGACGCCCTGGAGATGCAGTACCGCCAGGTCAAGGTCCGCAAGGACCCGAACTGCGCGGTCTGCGGCGAGAACCCGACCGTCACCGAGCTCATCGACTACGAGGCCTTCTGCGGCGTCGTCTCCGAAGAGGCCCAGGCGGCGGCCGCCGACTCGACGATCACTCCCAAGCAGCTCAAGGAGTGGATCGACGACGGCGAGAACATCGACATCATCGACGTCCGTGAGATCAACGAGTACGAGATCGTCTCGATCCCGGGCGCCAGGCTCATCCCGAAGAACGAGTTCCTCATGGGCACCGCCCTGGAGAGCCTCCCGCAGGACAAGAAGATCGTCTTGCATTGCAAGACGGGTGTCCGCAGTGCGGAAGTCCTCGCGGTCCTGAAGTCCGCGGGCTTCTCCGACGCCGTCCACGTCGGTGGCGGCGTCATCGGCTGGGTCAACCAGATCGAGCCGCACAAGCCGGTCTACTGACCCGGCCCTGCTCCCCGTCCGGCGGGGGCTTCGCGCACCACGGGTGCCCGGAGCCCCCGCCGGCGTCATGAGCAGACCTTGCCGTCCTTCGGTGCCGTTCCGTTCAGCACATAGGCGTTCACCGTGGAGTCGACGCAGTCGCTCCCGCTCCCGTAGGCACCGTGCCCCTCGCCCTTCCAGGTGAGCACCACGCCGACCCCCTTGCCCAGCTCGTCCGCCATCCTGCGGGCACCCTCGTAGGGAGTCGCCGGGTCGCCGGTGTTGCCCACCACGAGGATCGGCGCCGCACCCGGCGCGCTCACCTCCGGGCTGTCGAACTGCCCGGCCACCGGCCAGTCGTGGCACCAGCCCGCCGTGTCCCAGCCCAGGAACGTCCCGAACACCGGCGAGATCTTCTCGAACTCCGCGAGCAGCCCCTCCGCCTCGTCGGGCGTCGGCCGCTGCTTGTCGTCCAAGCACGATATGACCCGTTGTGAGTGGGTCGTCGTGGTGTAGCGGCCCGAGGCGTCCCGCTCGTTGTAGGCGTCGGCGAGTGCGAGCAGCTCGGATCCGTTGCCCTGATCGGCCGCCTCCAGGGCGCTGGTCAGAGCGGGCCAGCTGGACTTGCTGTACAGCGGGAGGATGATGCCGGTGAGCGCGAGTGCCTGGGTCAGCTTCCGATCGGTCGACGTCGGCAGCGGCTCCGCGTCGATCCGCTCCAGCAGGTCGGCGATCTTCTGCGAGCCCTGCTGTGGGTCCTGACCCGTCGACTCGAGGTAGTCGTCGAGCGCGCGCTGGAATCCCAGGGTCTGGTTCCTGGCGTGGCCCACCGCGTCGGCGCTGGGGTCGACGACCGCGTCCAGGACCAGTCGTCCCACGTTCTTCGGGAACAGGTGGGCGTAGACGCCGCCGAGTTCGGTGCCGTACGAGATACCGAAGTAGTGCATCTTCCGGTCGCCGAGGACCTGCCGCATCAGGTCCATGTCGCGGGCGGTGTCGGTGGTGGACACATGCGCCATCAGCTTCCCGGCGGACTCTTCGCAGCCCTTGCCGAAGTCAGCGGCGTCCTGGAAGTACGCCGTCTTCTCGGCCGGGGTGTCCGGGGTGGGGTCCACCGCCTCGGCGGTTTGGATCTCCTTGTCGCCGCGACAGCGGATGCCCTCGCTGCCGCCCACCCCGCGCGGGTCCCAGCTCACCAGGTCGTACCGCTCGTGGAGCACCGAGACGGTGGAGGAGTACGCCGGCAACGTCGATACGCCCGAGCCGCCGGGGCCGCCGAAGTTGAACAGGAGGGAGCCGATGCGGTCGTCACCGGTCGCCTCGGCACGGATCAGCGCCAGATCGATCGTCGTGCCCTCCGGCTTCGACCAGTCCAGGGGCACTTCGAGCGTCGCGCACTGCCAGTCGTCGCCCGGCGGAGGGGCGTCGGCGGTGGCCTTGCAGTCGCCCCAGTCGAGTTCCTGTGCGGTGAGGGACGGGGGCAGCCCGGACGTGGATTCGCCCGACGAACCGGTGGGTGAGGCGGCCGTCCCCTTTCCGTCGTCGGACGAGCCGCTGCTGCAGCCCGCCGTGAGCAGCGCGGCGGCGACCGTCAGAGCCGTCCACCGTACGAAGCGTGCCATGAACACATCCCCCCTCCAGGGCCGCCCGCACTTCGGTCGCGAACGGCAGTCCCGCCATGGTAGGCCGACCGCGCCGCACCCGCCGCGGCCTGTGGATAACCTTTTGACCTGCGACTTTCCCGGGATCCGGGGTCAGGTTCAGGAGCAGACGGTCCCGGCTGCCGGCACCTTCCCGTCCAGCAGATAGGCGTCCACGGCGCCCCGCACGCATTTGTTCTTGCTGTTGTACGCACCGTGTCCCTGCCCCCGGTACGTCAGCTCCACGCCGACGCCGTTGCCCAGCGCTTGGACCATCTTCCGCGCCCCCTCGTAGGGAGTGGCCGGGTCACCGGTGTTGCCCACGACGAGGATCGGCGCCGCCCCGGGCGCACTGACGTCGGGATGGTCGGCGGCGCCCTGCACCGCCCAGTCGGTGCAGCTGAGCATGCTCCAGGCTAGGAAGTCGCCGAACAGGGCGGAGACGGCCCGGAACTCGGGCAGTTTCCGTTCCACGTACTCGGTGGTGTACCGCGGCTTGTCGTCGGCGCAGTTGATGGCGGCGTTGGCCGCGGTGAGATTGCTGTACTCGCCGTTCTGGCTGCGCCCGTTCAAGGAGTCCGACAGCTGAAGCAGGATCTGGCCGTCCCCGTCGTACGCCTGCTCGAGGCCCTCGGTGAGGTACTCCCAGAAGTCCTGCGAGTACAGCGCCTGGGCGATGCCGCTGGTCGCGGCGGTCTGGGTCAGCTCGCGGGGGAAGATGCCCGGGATCGGCTTGCTGTCCAGGTCCTTGAGCAGCTTCGCGATGCGGGCTTTGACGTCCTGGGTGCTGTTCCCGACCGGGCAGTCCTCGACCTGTGACACGCAGTGCTCGGCGAAGTTGTCGAGCGCGAGCTGGAAGCCCTCGGCCTGCCCGAGGGAGCCCTGTTCGGGGGTCTCGGTCGGATCGACGACCGCGTCGAAGACGGCCCGGCCCACGTTCTCCGGGAACAGGTGGGCGTAGACGCCGCCGAGTTCGGTGCCGTAGGAGATGCCGAAGTAGTGCAGCTTGTCGTCGCCGAGGACCTGGCGCAAGAGGTCCATGTCGCGGGCCGCGTCCGTGGTGCGCACGTGCGGCAGTATCCGCTCGGAGTTCTTCTCGCAGGCGGCGTTGAACTCCTTGACGTTGTCGACGTATTCGGTGCGCTCCGTGGCGTCGTCGGGGGTGGCGTCCTGCTGGAAGTAGACGTCGAGCTGCTGGTCGTCCTGGCACCACACCGGGGCGCTGCGGCCGACCCCGCGGGGGTCGAAACTCACCAGGTCGTAGCGGGTGCGCAACGTCGCATAGTCCGCGCCGAACGCGGGCAGCGCGGTGACGCCCGAGCCGCCGGGGCCGCCGAAGTTGAAGATCAGTGAGCCGATGCGCCGGCTCTCCGCGCCGCTGGTCTGCGCCCGGATCAGCGCGATGTCGATGGTGTCGCCTTCTGGGTCGTCCCAGTCGAGGGGCGCCTTCATGGTCGCGCACTGCCAGTCGCCGCCGTCCGGCAGAGGCGAGGGGGCCTCGCCTCCGCCCTGGGCCTGGGCGGGTGCCGGGCAGGCCTTCCAGCTCAGCTCCTGGGCGGTGAGGTCCTCGTCCGGGGAGCCGTCGTCGCTGCATCCCGCCAGCCCAGAGGACAGCAGCACGGCGGTGGCAGTCAGAGCGGCGGCGCGCAGACGGGAAAGGTTCGGCATGCATCCATCGTGCGGTCGCGCGGGACCGGACGCTCGGGACGTGGGCCGAACGAGGTACGCGCGCGTGCGGGTGCGTCGTTGCGGTGAGGGACGTGTGCGGGTACGTCCGGTGCGATGAGGGAACCGTGCTGAGTGGGCGTTGTGGCGTACGTGCGCGTGCAGGGGCCTGCCGCGCGTACCCGCGATCTGACCTACAGCGCGCCTTTGCGTGTCAGGTGGTTGAAGGCCAGCCAGCCCGGCAGCACCGGCAGCCACAGGGTCAGCAGGCGGAACAGCAGCACGGCCGGGGCGGCGACCTCGCTGGGCAGGCCGACGGCGATCAGGCCGACGGTCAGGGTCGCCTCGACGGCGCCCACACCGCCGGGTGTCGGGGCCGCGGAGCCGAGCGCGTTGCCGGCAAGGAAGACCACGGCGACGCTGGCGATGCTGAGGGACGTGGTCTCGTCGCCGAAGGCGCGGATCGACGCGTCCAGGCACATCACGAAGCACGCGGTGAGCAGCAGCATGCCGCCGATGCCGGTGACCAGCTTCTGCGGCCGCTGGAGCACGTCCAGCATGCGCGGCACGACACCGGCGAAAAGCGACCGCACGCGCGTGACGACGAATTTCCGCATGAACGGCACCGACGTCGCCACGAGCACCAGCACCGCGACCGTCAGCAGACCCGCGATGACCGTCCGGGACGGCGACAGGGACGGTGTCTTCTCGGTACCGGTCAGATAACCGAAGGCCAACAGCATGAGGATGTGACAGCCCAGCCCGAACAGCTGCGACGCGCCGACGCTGGCCACCGCCAGACCGGGCCGCACCCCCGCGCGCTGGAGGAAGCGCGTGTTGAGCGCGACACCGCCCACCGCGGCCGGCGCCACGATCTTCACGAACGACCCGGCGACCTGGGCCGCCACGGTCCGTGGGAACGGCACCCGTTCGGGCACGAATCCCAGCAGGCTCATCGCGGCGGCGACATAACTGAGTGCCGAGAACAGCACGGCCGCGATGACCCAGCCCCACTCGGCGTTGGCCACGAGCGGCCCGAACTCGATGTGCGTGAGCTGCGTCAGCAGGAAGTACGCACCGATGGCTCCGGCGATGAAACTGATCAGCGTGCGCGGTCGCACCCGCTCCAGCCGGGCCGGCTCGACCGGTGCCTGCGGCCTGATCCGCAGCACCTCGTGCCGGATCTGGGTGAGCAGATCGTCCTCGCGCGCCTCCTCCACGGCCTCGTCCATGGCCCGCTTCTCTGCCCTGGTCTGCGCGCGTACGGCCTTCTTGCCGGGCTTTGCCGGTACGACCGCGCTGTCCTCCGCGGCCGCCCCCGCACGGGCCTGCTTGGACTGCCGCGACGCCTCCAGCACCGCCTCCCGCTCGCGCTCGGCGCGCTCCCGGGCCAGTCGCCGCAGGGTCGCGCGTGTGGAGCGGGTGAGCGCGATGGGCTGGAGCATCGGCAGGCAGTCGGCCACGGCGTCGGGGCCGAGCACCGCGACGGCGGAGGCCACTGCCCGCTCGGCGCCGACCCGCAGGGCGAGCGTCGTCATCAGCTGTGCGACGTCCATGCGCAGCAGCAGGTCCCCGGCCGCGATCTCGCCACCTCGCAGATCGGTGAGGATGACCGTGCCGGAACGATCCACCAGGATCGCGTCACCCGCGAGCCTGCGGTGTGCGATGCGCCGGGACTGCAGCGCCCGCACCTGGTGCCAGGTGCTGCGCAGCAGCTCGTCGGAGATCTCCTCCTCGGCCAGCGAGTCGAGGGTACGGCCGCCGGTGTGCTCGTAGACGAGCATCACGGCGTCGGGGCCCAGTTCGGAGGTGGCGATCAGCTTGGGCGCGTTGGCGCCCGCCGCGATGGCCGCGTACGCCAGCAGTGCCTCCTGCTCCAGCGCCTGCCGCAGCGACTGGAGGCTGCGGCGGGTGGCGAAACCGCGCAGCGTCAGGTTGCGCCACACCCGGTAGAAGAAGCCCTGTGCCTGTTGCTCCCGGTCGACCACTGTGACGTCCAGTGGTGGCCCGGTCTCCAGGGTGACGAAATAGCGTCGGCCGCGGTCGCCGTTGTCCGCGGCATCCGGGGTCTCCTCGCGCGATGCGCTCACCGGGTGGAAGCCGACCGTCCGCAGGCCCGCCATCAGGGTCCGACCGGTGGGCCGGACGTTGGGCGAGCCGACCGCGTACAGCGTGCCGTACGCGATGGTCCAGCCGATCAACACCGTCAGGATGATCGAGAACGGTGTGGTGTAGCCGGTGACGAGCATGGAGAAGGCGTCGAGGAGCAGCACGATCCACAGCACGGCCCGCCAGCGCGGTCTGCGGGACATGCCGACGGCCGTCATGTACGCGATGACCGGGGCGAGATAGCCGTGCACCGGGTCGGTCAGGGCGTTGATGTCGCCGGGGGAGGGCTGGGTGAGCGCATCCTGGATCGAGTCGGGGGCGGCCCGGGCGACCCACAGGTCGGTGGCGAGCGTCACCCCGTGTGCGAGGACCGCCGCGAGCACGCCGTCGGCGATGCGCAGTCCGTCCCGCTTGATCAGCCGTTCGATGGCGAACGCGACCGGAACCAGGAGGATCGCGATGCTGGACGCCAGTCCCGCGATCTTGATGAGCAGGTCGGGTGCCTGACCGGTGCCCTTGTTGATGTCCTGTTCGAGGCCCGAGGTGGTGCCGTGCGCGAACGCGGCGATGGCGATCAGCACAACGACGGCGAGCACGCCGACCAGGAGTCGCATCAGGTCGGAGGGGCGGTGCACGCGCGCGGGGAGCAGCGGTTCGTCGCCCTCGACCTCGTCGATCGGGGCCTCGTCGGCGCGGGCTGCGCCCTTCCCGCTCGGTGGATCGGCCTTCGTCACCGGCTTCTCGTTCGCGTCGGCGGTGTCCGGGCGCGATGACGCATCAGAGGTGCTCTCTGCGTCCTCGGGCCGCACACCCTGCTGCTTCATCGTCTCTTCTTGATCTCGTATCACCAGTCACCGCCCGCACGATGGTGGCATGCCCCACCGACACACGGGGGCATCAGGGTGCAAATGCGGGAGCGCACAGTCTGCCCGACGGGCCGCTCCACGGCGAGGGTCACGCACAGTGGCGAGCAGGTCACCTTGTCGGTGCCGTGGGGCAGGATGGGGCGAATGAGCGAGGAGAGTCTTCCTGGGGACGCCCGCCCGGAGTACACCGACGCCCTGCCGGAGTACGCCGAGCGGGTCCTCGAGGTCGCCGAACTGATCCCGGCCGGGCACGTCATGACGTACGGCGACGTCGCGGAGTGGCTGGAGGAGGGCGGCCCTCGTCAGGTCGGCCGCGTCATGGCTCTCTACGGGGGAGCTGTTCCGTGGTGGCGCGTCGTCCGCGCGGACGGCGTCCTGCTTCCCGGGCACGAGCTGGAGGCGCTCGGACACTACCGCGCGGAGGGTACACCGCTGAAGGAGGCGAGCCGGGCCGCGGAGGGTCACCTGCCGCGCCTCGACATGAGACGCGCGCGATGGGAGGGCGGCGAACGCGCGGAGGGTCACACCTGACAGCTTCCGCCATCGGACGCGTCCGCGTGTGACCCGTGATCCGTATGAGCGAAACAGGGCACATCCGTGGCATGACGTACGTTCGTGAGAGATGAGGCAGGCGGGCCACGTGAGTCCCGAGGGAAGAAGCGGAAGTCCTGCTTCCGCCCCTTTCGTCGGCGTAGCGTCGGCTGCGCGTGTCTCCCTCATCCCGCGGTCACCGCCTGCCTCGCGCGGCGGACGGCCCACCCGTCACCCGACCGCCACCCCCGACGACGGCGCTCCGCGCCGGCACCGAGACTGCACACCCACCAGGACCGGCGAACCACGTGAGCTCCTCTTCCTCCGTCCAGCGCCCGTCGCACCCGCAGGTGCGACAGGGGAGCCGTGGCGCTTACCGACTGGTGCGTACCCCGCCGGTCCGAACGGGTCCCCCTCGTCTGGACGCGGCACAGCGCGCGGTGGTTGACCATGAGGCGGGACCTCTGCTCGTCCTCGCAGGCCCGGGAACCGGCAAGACCACCACGCTCGTGGAGTCCGTCGCGGCCCGCATCGCGCGCGGAGGGGACCCCGAGCGGATCCTGGTGCTGACCTTCAGCCGCAAGGCCGCCGTGGAACTACGCGACCGCATGGCGCTGCGGATAGGAGCGGCCCGCGCGCCCCAGGCGACCACCTTCCACTCGTTCTGCTACGCCCTCGTGCGCGCCCACCAGGACAGCGACCTGTTCGTCGAGCCGCTGCGGCTGCTGTCCGGGCCCGAGCAGGACGTGACCGTCCGCGAGTTGCTCGCCGGCCAGCCGGACCTTGAGCGGCTCGGTCTCGCGCACGTGCGCTGGCCGGACGAGCTGCGCGCCTGCCTGACCACCCGCGGCTTCGCCGACGAGGTCCGTGCGGTGCTCGCCCGCAGCCGTGAGCTGGGCCTGGGACCGGACGCCCTGGACGCCTTCGCGCGGCACACCGGCCGCCCCGACTGGCGCGCCGCGGCAGCCTTCCTCGCCGAGTACCTCGACGTGCTCGACCTGCAGGGCGTGCTCGACTACGCCGAACTGGTCCACCGCGCGGTGCTCCTCGCCCGCCGCCCCGAGGTCGCCCAGCGGCTCACCGCGCAGTACGACGCCGTGTTCGTGGACGAGTACCAGGACACCGACCCCGCCCAGGTCCGTCTCCTGCACGCCCTGGCCGGCGAGGGGCGCACCCTGGTCGCCTTCGGCGACCCCGACCAGTCGATCTACGCCTTCCGGGGCGCGGACGTGAACGGCATCCTGGACTTTCCGCGCGCCTTCCCGCGCGCGGACGGCCGCCCGGCCCCCGTCGAGGTGCTGCGGACCTCCCGCCGCTGCGCTGCCACCCTGCTCGCCGCGACCCGGCTGCTGACCCAACGCATGCCGCTGACCCGCCTCCCCGCGGACAAGGTGCGCGCCCACCGCGAGCCGGCTCCGGTGCGCGACGGCGGCCGCGTCGAGGTCTACACGTACCCGACGCCCGGCACCGAGCTGGACAACATCGCCGACATCCTCCGCAGGGCCCATCTCGAGGACGGCGTCCCCTGGAGCGACATGGCCGTCCTGGTGCGCGCCGGATCGCGCACCATCCCCACGGTCCGCCGCGCCCTCACAGCCGCCGGCGTGCCCCTCGACATCGACGGCGACGACATGCCGCTGCGCCACGAGCCGGCGGTGGCCCCGCTGCTGACGGCGCTCCGGGCGGTCGCCACGGCGGAGTCGGGCCGGGCAGGCAACGACCTGCGCGCCCCGGAGCGGGCGGAAACCGCGGAGCCGGCGGATCCCGAAGAACCCGAACAGCACACTCCCTGGCTCGATACCGAAACCGCCCTCACTCTCCTCACCTCCCCCCTCGCCGGCATGGACGCCGCCGATCTGCGCCGCCTCGGCCGTGCCCTGCGTGAGGAGGAGCGGGCCGCGGGCAATGCGGTGCCGCCGCCGTCGAACGAACTGCTCGCGCGAGCGCTCGCCGAACCCGAACGGCTGGTGGCACACGACCCGGCGTACGCGCGCGGTGCCCAGCGCCTCGGCGCGCTGCTGCGCACGGCGCGCGAGCGCCTCGCGGGCGGCGGTACGGCCGAGGAGGCGCTGTGGGACCTGTGGCAGGGCACGCCCTGGCCCACGCGCCTGGAGCGGGCCGCCCGGCGCGGCGGTGCCGCCGGACGCAACGCGGACCGCGACCTGGACGCCGTGTGTGCGCTGTTCGCGACCGCCGCCCGCGCCGAGGAACGCTCCGGCGGCCGCGGCGCCCTCAACTTCCTGGAGGAGCTGGAGGCCGAGGACATCGCCGCCGACACCCTCACGCGGCGTGCCGTACGCCCCGACGCCGTGCGGCTGATGACCGCGCACCGCTCCAAGGGGCTCCAGTGGCGTCTGGTCGTCGTCGCAGGCGTCCAGGAGGGTTTGTGGCCGGATCTGCGCCGCCGCGGCTCCCTCCTGGAGGCCGACCGCATCGGCCGCGACGGACTTGCCGAACCACTCACCCCGGGTGCACTGCTCGCCGAGGAGCGCCGCCTGTTCTACGTCGCCGCCACACGCGCGCGTGAACGCCTCGTCGTCACCGCGGTGAAGGCCCCTGCCGACGACGGCGACCAACCCTCCCGCTTCCTGACCGAACTCGGCGTCGAACCCAAGGACGTCACGGGCCGCCCGCGTCGCCCGCTGTCCGTGGCCGCGCTCGTCGCCGAACTGCGCGCCACGACGGTCGACCCGCGAGTCTCCGACGCCCTGAGAGAGGCCGCCGCACGCCGACTGGCCCGGCTCGCCGCGCTCACCGACGAGGACGGCCGCCCACTCGTCCCGTCCGCACATCCCCACCGCTGGTGGGGCATGTTCGAGCCGACCGAGTCCAAGGTGCCGCTACGCAACCGCGACCAGCCCGTCGTACTCTCCGGAAGCGCCCTGAACCAGCTGGCCAACACCTGCGCCCTGCAGTGGTTCCTCGGCCGCGAGGTAAAAGCCGACGCGCCCGCCACCGCCGCCCAGGGCTTCGGCAACGTGGTGCACGTCCTCGCCGACGAGGTGGCCTCCGGGCGCACCCCGGCCGACCTCGCCGTCCTCATGGAACGCCTGGACTCGGTGTGGGACGCGCTCGCCTTCGACGCGCCGTGGAAGTCGGCGCAGGAGAAGGAGCACGCGCGCGTGGCGCTCGAAAGATTCCTGAAGTGGCACGTCATGGACCGCACCGGACGTACGCCGGTGGCGAGCGAGCACGACTTCGACGTCACCCTCGAAGCGGGCGACTACGAGGTACGCATCCGCGGCTCCATGGACCGCGTCGAGGCGGACGGCGAGGGCCGCGCCTACGTCGTCGACTTCAAGACCGGCAAGCAGGCGCCCAGCGCGGCCGACGTGGCCCGCCACCCCCAGCTCGCGGTCTACCAGCTGGCCGTCCGCGAAGGCGCCGTCGACGAGGCCTTCGACGGAGTGCGCCCCGAACCGGGCGGCGCCGAACTCGTCCAGCTGCGCCAGGGCGCCGCCAAGCGGGACGGCGGCGAGACACTGCCCAAGGTGCAGGCGCAGGACGCCCTTGAGGGGGAGTGGGTCGGCGAGCTGCTGGCCACCGCGGCAGGCAAGGTGCTCGACGAACGGTTCACCCCGACCACCGGCCAGCACTGCACGCACTGCACGTTCCGGGCGTCGTGCAGCGCGCGTCCCGAGGGCCGCCACGTGATCGAGTGACGTACAACACCACATGCGCTGACCTACGCTTCTCCGCTCCCGGGAGCCGATGACGGCATCTGCTGTCAGTGCCCGCCGTTAGCCTCTTGGACGTGCCCGCCCGTATCACCGATCCCGAGCAGCTCAAGGAGCTCCTCGGGATTCCGTTCACCCCGGAGCAGACGGCCTGCATCACCGCGCCGCCCGCCCCGCAGGTGATCGTGGCCGGAGCCGGATCCGGCAAGACCACGGTGATGGCGGCCCGCGTGGTGTGGCTGGTCGGTACCGGCCAGGTCGCCCCCGAACAGGTGCTCGGCCTCACCTTCACCAACAAGGCCGCAGGCGAACTCGCCGAGCGCGTCCGCAAGGCCCTCGTCAAGGCCGGTGTGACCGACCCGGACGTCATCGACCCGGACAACCCGCCCGGCGAACCGGTCATCTCCACCTATCACGCGTTCGCGGGCCGTCTGCTGACCGACCACGGCCTGCGCATCGGGCTCGAACCGACCTCCCGCCTCCTCGCCGACGCCACCCGCTACCAGCTCGCCGCGCGCGTGCTGCGCGAAGCCCCGGGCCCGTACCCGGCGCTGACCCGCTCCTTCGCGGACCTCGTCAGCGACCTGCTCACCCTGGACTCCGAACTCGCCGAACACCTCGTACGCCCCGAGGACCTGCGCACCTGGGACGCCGAACTGCTGCACACCCTGCAGCGCGTCAAGCTCACCAACGCCGACCTGCGCAAGGTCCCCGAGACGGCCGCCGCCCGCCGCGAACTCACCGAACTGGTCCTGCGCTACCGGGCCGCGAAACGCGAGCGAGACCTGCTCGACTTCGGCGACCAGATCGCCCTCGCCGCGCGCCTCGCCCAACTCCCCGACGTCGGCCGTATCCTGCGCGACGAGTTCCGCGTCGTCCTCCTCGACGAGTACCAGGACACATCCGTCGCCCAACGCGTCCTCCTGGCAGGACTGTTCGGCGGCGGCACCGGCCACCCCGTGACCGCCGTCGGCGACCCCTGCCAGGCCATCTACGGCTGGCGCGGCGCCTCCGTCGCCAACCTGGACGACTTCCCCGACCACTTCGCCCACACCGACGGCCGCCCCGCCACCCGCCAGGCGCTCAGCGAGAACCGCCGCAGCGGCGGCCGCCTCCTGAACCTCGCCAACGGCCTCGCCGAGCCGCTGCGCGCCATGCACGCGGGCGTGGAGGCCCTCCGCCCCGCTCCCGGCGCCGAACACGACGGCATCGTCCGCTGCGCCCTGCTGCCCACCCACGCCGAGGAGATCGACTGGATCGCCGACTCCCTCGCCCACCTCGTCCGCACCGGCAAGGAACCCGGCGAGATCGCCGTCCTGTGCCGTACGGCCACCGACTTCGCCGAAATCCAGGGCGCGCTCGTCGCCCGTGACATCCCCGTGGAGGTCGTCGGCCTCTCCGGGCTGCTGCACCTGCCCGAGGTGGCCGACCTGGTCGCCGTCTGCGAGGTGCTCCAGGACCCGGGCGCCAACGCCTCCCTGGTCCGCCTGCTGACCGGCCCCCGCTGGCGCATCGGCCCGCGCGACCTCGCCCTCCTGGGCAGGCGCGCCCGCCTACTCGTGTCCCACGCGCGCGTGGACACGGACGACGACCCCGACCGCCGGCTCGCAGAAGCAGTCGAAGGCGTCGACCCGGCCGAGGTGATTTCCCTCGCCGACGCCCTCGACACGTTCCTGGAGACCCCACTGGAGGGTGGCGGGGACGACGACGGGCTGCCCTTCTCGCCGGACGCGCGCGTACGGTTCGCGCGCCTCGCCGCCGAACTGCGCGACCTGCGCCGCTCCCTGTCCGACCCGCTCATGGACGTACTCCACCGCGTCCTCGCCGTCACCGGCCTGGAGGTCGAACTCTCGGCGTCCCCGCACGCCCTGGCCGCCCGCCGCCGCGAAACCCTCTCCAACTTCCTGGACGTCGCTGCCTCCTTCGCCGCGAACGAGAACGAGGCGAGCCTGCTCGCCTTCCTGGGCTTCCTGCGCACCGCCGCCCAGTACGAAAAGGGCCTCGACAACGCCCTCCCCGGTGGCGAGAACACCGTCAAGGTGCTCACCGCGCACAAGTCCAAGGGCCTGGAATGGGACGTCGTCGCCGTGCCCGGCCTGGTCACCGGCACCTTCCCCAGCAGCCAGGGCCGCGAGAAATGGACAGCCCAGGCCAAGGTGCTGCCCCACGAACTGCGCGGCGACGCCGACACACTGCCCGACATCCAGACCTGGGACTCACGCGGCATGAAGGCCTTCCACGAGGCCATGAAGGACCACCAGCACATCGAGGAACTCCGTCTCGGTTACGTCACCTTCACCCGCCCCCGCTCCCTGCTGCTCGGCTCCGGCCACTGGTGGGGCCCCACGCAGAAGAAGCCCCGCGGACCGTCCGACTTCCTCCAAGCCCTCCACGACCACTGCGCCGCCGGTCACGGCGAGATCGAGGCATGGGCGGAGGAACCCGCCGAGGACGAGGAGAACCCGGCCCTGCACCAGGCCACCGCCGAGCAGCGCTGGCCACTGCCCCTGGACGACACGGCACTGGCCCGACGCCGCGGGGCCGCCGCGACGGTCCTCGCCCACCTCGACGACCTCGCCTCCCACAACAGCGGCCACCCCGCCGCCGTACAAGACCCCGACACCCACGACGACCCGGACTGGCCCTCGCCACCGGACGACGAGATCCCCCATGAGGACGAGATCCCCCATGGACACGAGATCCCCTATGAGGACGAGATCCCATACGCGGATGAAACCGAGGAGGACCCGGCCGACTGGGACTCCTGGGCCACGCAGCGCCCGACGGACACGCAGCGCCCGACGGAGCAGCACCGTCCGACCGTCCCGCACCAGGCGACGTCCCCGGACCTCCACACCACGCACGGCGCACGCCCACACCCCCCGGAGCCCGAGCCGAGCCCGCTCACCCCCGAAGAGGCCCGCACCATCGCCTCCTGGGACCGCGACCTCGACGCCCTCACCGGAGAACTCCTCCGCGCGCGCGAGTCCGTCACCGAGGTCCCCCTGCCGGCATCGCTGACCACCACCCAACTGCTGCGCCTCGCCGCCGACCCGGACGGCTTCGCCCAGGAGCTGGCCCGCCCCATGCCACACCCACCCCAGCCCGCCGCCCGCCGCGGCACCCGCTTCCACGCCTGGGTCGAGGCACGTTTCGAAGAACTGACCCTGCCCATGCTGGAGCCGGAAGAGCTGCCCGGCACCGAAGCCGAGATCGCCGACGAACGCGATCTGGAGGCCCTCAAGGAAGCCTTCGAACGCACCGAGTACGCCCACCGCACGCCCTCCCGCGTCGAAGCCCCCTTCCAGCTCGCCATCGCCGGCCGCGTCGTACGGGGCCGTATCGACGCCGTCTACCAGAACGGCGACGGCGAGCAGGCGACGTACGAGATCGTCGACTGGAAGACCGGCCGCACCCCGACCGCCGACCCCCTCCAGCTCGCCGTGTACCGACTCGCCTGGGCCGAGCAGCAGGGGGTGCCCCTGGAATCGGTCACCGCCGCCTTCGTGCACGTACGCACCGGCGAGGTCGTACGCCCCGACGACCTCCCGGACCGCGCCGCACTGGAACAACTGCTGCTGGACGAGCCGCCCGGTGACGAACCGCACGACCGGACTGTCACTGTGGGCCGATAGGCTCGTGACCATGAGCCAGACCCCGGACAGCGCCGTCCGCACGTACATCGACCAGCACGCTGGCGCCTTCCTCGACGACCTCGCCGAGTGGCTGCGCATCCCGTCGGTGTCCGCCCAACCCCACCACGCGCCCGACGTACGGCGCAGCGCCGACTGGCTCGCCGGCAAGCTCAAGGAGACCGGCTTCCCGACCGCCGAGATCTGGCAGACGCAGGGCGCACCCGCCGTCTACGCCGAGTGGCCCTCCGACGACCCCACCGCACCCACCGTCCTCGTCTACGGCCACCACGACGTGCAGCCCGCCGCCCGCGAGGACGGCTGGGACAGCGAGCCCTTCCACCCCGTCGTCCGGGAAAACCGCCTCTACGCGCGCGGGGCCGCCGACGACAAGGGCCAGGTGTTCTTCCACACACTCGGCGTCCGCGCCCACCTCGCCGCCACCGGCCGCACCACCCCGGCCGTCAACCTCAAACTGCTGATCGAAGGCGAGGAGGAGTCCGGCTCCCCGCACTTCCGGGCCCTAGTCCAGGAGCACGCCCACCGGCTCACCACCGACGCGGTGATCGTCTCCGACACCGGCATGTGGTCCGAGGACACCCCCACCGTGTGCACCGGCATGCGCGGCCTCGCCGAGTGCGAGATCCGGCTGCACGGCCCCGACCAGGACATCCACTCCGGCTCCTTCGGCGGCGCCGTCCCCAACCCGGCGACCGCGGTCGCCCGCCTCGTCGCCGCCCTGCACGACGAGCACGCGCGCGTGGCGATCCCCGGCTTCTACGACGGCGTCGTCGACCTCACCGACCAGGAGCGCGCACTCCTCGCCGAACTGCCCTTCGACGAGCAGCAGTGGCTCCGCACCGCCAAGTCGTACGCCACCCAGGGCGAGGCCGGATACACCACCCTGGAACGCATATGGGCCCGCCCCACGGCCGAGGTCAACGGCATCGGCAGCGGCTACCAGGGCCCCGGCAGCAAGACGATCATCCCGTCCACGGCCATGGTGAAGCTGTCCTTCCGCCTGGTCGCGGGCCAGGACCCCGACCACATCGAGAAAGCCGTCCGCGCCTGGGCGGCCGACCAGATCCCCGCCGGCATCCGACACGACATCACCTTCTCCGCGGCCACACGCCCCTGCCTGACGCCACTGGACCACCCGGCCCTGCAGTCCGTCGCCCGCGCCATGAACCGAGCCTTCGAAAAACCAGTCCGCTACACCCGCGAAGGCGGCTCCGGACCCGCCGCGGACCTCCAGGAAATCCTCCGCGCACCCGTCCTCTTCCTGGGCATCTCCGTCCCCTCCGACGGCTGGCACGCCCCCAACGAGAAAGTCGAGCTCGACCTGCTCCTCAAGGGCGTCGAGACCACCGCATACCTGTGGGGCGACCTCGCAGAACACTGGCGCCATGAGCCCTGACCGATCCACGCCGCACGGAGCCCCACCCCGCACGGGGCACACTGGAAGAGCCGCGCCGCACCACGGAGCCCCGCCGCACCCGGTCGCCTCCTGCCGTACGTCCCGCTGAACCGCCGCCGCATCAACCGTTCCACCGGGGGAGTTGGAAGCACCTGTGACCACCTGGACCGACCACACCGCCGACCGACCCATCTCGCTCACCGCCCCCAGCGGAATCGACCGTGCCGCACACCACCGCCTCGACGAGGCCTGGCTCGCGGCGGCGTGGAGCCACCCCACAACCCGCTGCTTCGTGGTCTCCGGTGGTCAGGTCCTCATCGACGAGACAGCCGACGGCCGCACCGAACTCGTCATGAGCCCGTCCTTCGAAGCCCCGCTCACCGAGGCCCACCGCTACTTCCTCGGCATAGACGAAGACGGCGTCTCCTACTTCGCCCTCCAGAAGGACGCCCTGCCCGGCCGCATGGACCAGTCCGCGCGCCCCGCCGGCCTGCGCGAGGCCGGCCTGCTGCTCTCCCCCCGCGACGCCGGCCTCATGGTGCACGCCGTCGGCCTGGAGAACTGGCAGCGCACACACCGCTTCTGCTCCCGCTGCGGCGAACGCACCGTCATCGCAGCGGCCGGCCACATCCGCCGCTGCCCTGCCTGCGGCGCCGAGCACTACCCCCGCACCGACCCCGCCGTGATCATGGCCGTCACCGACGAGGACGACCGCATCCTGCTCGGCCGCCAGGTCCACTGGCCCGAAGGCCGCTTCTCCACGCTCGCCGGCTTCGTCGAGCCCGGCGAGTCCATCGAGCAGTCCGTACGCCGCGAGGTCCACGAAGAGGCCGGCATCACCGTCGGCCAGGTCGAGTACGTCGCCAGCCAGCCCTGGCCCTTCCCATCCAGCCTCATGCTCGGCTTCATGGCCCGCGCCACCTCCACCGACATCACCGTCGACGGCGACGAGATCCACGAGGCCCGCTGGTTCTCCCGCGACGAACTGCGCGCCGCCTTCGACTCCGGAGAAGTGCTGCCGCCCTACGGCATCTCCATCGCGGCCCGCCTGATCGAACTCTGGTACGGCAAGCCACTGCCGACCCGCACCGCCTTCTGACCACACAACGAAGGGGTGGCCGCCCCCGGTGAGGGACGGCCACCCCTCCGAGTGAGCCGGTTACGCGCCGATCTTCTGCTTGACCTGCGCCAGCGACGGGTTCGTCAACGTCGACCCGTCCGGGAACAACATGGTCGGCACCGTCTGGTTACCCCCGTTCGCCTTCTCCACGAACGCCGCGGACTCCGGGTCCTGCTCGATGTTGATCTCGGTGTACGCGATGCCCTCGCGGTCCAGCTGGCTCTTCAGCCGACGGCAGTAGCCGCACCATGTGGTGCTGTACATCGTCACAGTGCCCGGCATGTCTCTCGCGCTCCTCGGCGGGTCGGGGACGGATGGTCGCAGAGGGGGAACGTACGCGAACGGTCCGCCATTCCCGCCGGGGGTATACGGCAGGACGTGACGCCTGCCGCATTAGTACGACTGCAGGAAGCCGCCTGTGGACAACCGGCTCACCCGCCTCCGGCGACCTGGCAGCATGGCCGTGTGACAGCAGCAACGCACTCCACCCTCTTCTCGCAGCACCCCGGCAGTGCTCAGTACTCGGCTCCGCCGAGCGGAGCCGACGCGGTGCTCGAAGGGCTCGACCCCGAGCAGCGCGAAGTCGCCACCGCGCTGCACGGCCCGGTGTGCGTGCTTGCAGGCGCAGGCACCGGCAAGACCCGGGCCATCACCCACCGCATCGCCTACGGCGTACGCGCCGGCATCCTGCAGCCCTCCAGCGTGCTCGCCGTCACCTTCACCAACCGCGCCGCCGGCGAGATGCGCGGCCGTCTTCGCCAGCTCGGCGCCACCGGCGTCCAAGCCCGCACGTTCCACTCGGCCGCACTGCGCCAGCTCCAGTACTTCTGGCCGAAAGCAGTCGGTGGCTCCATCCCCCGGCTCGTCGACCGCAAGTTCCAACTCGTCGCCGACGCGGCCGCCGCCTGCCGTATCCGCCTCGACCGGGGCGAGCTGCGGGACATCACCGCCGAGATCGAGTGGTCCAAGGTCACCCAGACGGTCCCCGCCGACTACCCGCTCGCAGCCGCGAAGGCCGGCCGTGAGGCTTCACGCGACCCGGCCGAGATCGTCCAGCTCTATTCCACCTACGAAGACCTCAAACGCGACCGCGCCGTCATCGACTTCGAGGACGTCCTGCTGCTGACCGTCGCCATCCTTCAGGACCGGCACGACATCGCCGAACAGGTCCGCGCCCAGTACCAGCACTTCGTCGTCGACGAATACCAGGACGTCAGCCCCCTCCAGCAGCGCCTGCTGGAACTCTGGCTCGGCGACCGGGACAACCTGTGCGTCGTCGGCGACGCCAGCCAGACGATCTACTCGTTCACCGGAGCAACCCCCGACCACCTGCTCGACTTCCGCACCCGCCACCCCGGCGCCACCGTCGTCAAACTGGTCCGCGACTACCGCTCCACACCCCAGGTCGTCCATCTCGCCAACGGACTGCTCGCCCAGGCCCGCGGCCGCGCCGCCGACCACCGGCTGGAACTCGTCTCCCAGCGCCCCCCGGGCCCCGAGCCTGTCTACACCGAACACACCGACGAGCCCGCCGAGGCCGAGGGCGCCGCCCGCCGTATCCGCGAGCTCCTCGACGCCGGCGTCCCGGCCGGTGAGATCGCCATCCTGTTCCGCACCAACGCCCAGTCCGAGACCTACGAGCAGGCCCTCGCCGACGCGGGGATCCCTTACCAGCTGCGCGGCGCCGAACGGTTCTTCGACCGCCCCGAAGTGCGCAAGGCAGGCATTGCCCTGCGCGGAGCGGCCCGCTTCGGCGGTAACGACTCGCTCCTCGACGAGGCCGTCGACCTGCCCTCCCAGGTCCGGGCAGTGCTGTCCGGCGAGGGCTGGACGACCACGCCCCCCGCCGGATCCGGCGCCGTCAGAGAGCGCTGGGAGTCCCTCGCCGCGCTCGTGAACCTCGCGCAGGACTTCGCGGCAGCCCGGCCCGGCGCCACTCTGAGCGACCTCGTCGCAGAGCTCGACGAACGTGCGAACGCCCAGCACGCACCCACCGTGCAGGGCGTCACCCTCGCCTCCCTGCACTCCGCCAAGGGCCTGGAGTGGGAGGTCGTCTTCCTCGTCGGAGTCGCCGAGGGCATGATGCCGATCACCTACGCGAAGACCGACGAACAGATCGAGGAGGAGCGCCGCCTCCTCTACGTCGGCGTCACCCGCGCACGCTCCCATCTCCACGTCTCCTGGTCTCTCGCCCGCTCACCCGGCGGCCGCCCCAATCGGCGCCCCAGCCGTTTCCTCGACGGACTGCGTCCGGGATCGGCCGCGACCGGGGGCCGCAGCGGCGCCGGGGCCTCTGGGGGCATCGAGCGCGGTCACGGCGGCAGCGGCACAGGTCCCGTCGCGCCGAGACGGACCCAGCGCACCCCGGCCCGCTGCCGGGTCTGCGGACGCACCCTCACCGACGCCGGCGAGATGAAGCTGATGCGCTGTGAGGAGTGCCCCTCCGACATGGACGAGGGGCTCTACGAGCGGCTGCGGCAGTGGCGCGAGGTCCAGGCACGGCGCAGCGGCCAGCCGGCGTTCTGCGTCTTCACCGACAAGACGCTGATGGCGATCGCCGAGGCCGCCCCTGACGACGAGGGCGAACTGGCTCGAATCCCGGGGGTCGGAGTGCGCAAGCTCAACCGCTACGGGACCGACGTCCTGGCCATCTGTGCAGGCCACGAGCCAGAGGGAGAGGAAGACGGGGACTGATACCAACTCGTCGAAAAAATAGTTTGCGCATGCCCCAGCAATCCCCATAGGTTCTTAGCCACGGGAACAGCGGCCTTCTCGGAGGCCCTGATTCCGTGTTGTACTTGCATATCCGTCGGACTGGCTCACCCCAGTCCCCCGAGACGCCGAGAGGAGGCGAGTCCAGTGATCAGCATCAAGAACAGCACCACCAGCATCGTCAAAATGACCGATCGCTCGGTCGCCTCCGTGTGCATGCTCGGCGTCTCCAACCTGGGCACCGGTCTGTCCGGCATTCGTGCCGTCCGTCCGGCGTCCTCCCTGTCTCTCGCGGGACTTCCCGTCCGCGAGCGCAATGAGCGACCGACCAAGGCACTGGAAGCGGCAGTAGTGGCACAGGCCAAGGCCTATGCCTTTACGGCGACCGGTGCCGGATTCCGGAAGCAGACGACGCAGCACCACCTGATGTGGGCCTTCCGTGGGCCAGAACCCTGGAGTGATCCAGCCTGATCGGCGATCAGGCCGGCGCCTTCAGGGCCGCGGAACCCCACTCGGGATCCGCGGCCCTTCTGTTTGTCCCGAACGGGATGACAGAGCGAAGGGGCCTCGGGACAAGAAAAGAACCCGGTACCAGCCGCTACCCGGTCCAACAGGACCGGAACGACCAGACGAGGAAGACGACACCGTGCAACTCGAAGCGCACGCCCCGTCCGTACCGCCTTCCGAAACGATCCCCCCGCCCGGCCTCACGGAGGACTCCACCTTGACCCCGCTCACTGCGCTCACCGCGCTCGACGACGCCATCGAGAACCTCGGCGTCCCCGTCCCCTGCCGCTCCTACGACCCGGAGGTCTTCTTCGCCGAGTCGCCGGCGGACGTGGAGTACGCCAAGTCTCTCTGCCGTACCTGCCCGCTGATCGAGGCCTGCCTCGCCGGCGCCAAGGAACGGCGTGAGCCCTGGGGCGTCTGGGGTGGCGAGCTGTTCGTCCAGGGTGTCGTCGTCGCCCGGAAGCGGCCGCGTGGCCGCCCGCGCAAGAACCCGGTCACGGCATGAACACCGCAGGAACGATCGACCGCCCCCTCACGCACGACCCTCAGAAGCAGGCCCCGATGAAGCCGTCCACCAACGAGCCCACCGGCTCCGCGACACCAGACGTCACCACCACCGGCGCGAACGACTCGCGCCAGAACAGGACCCGCGAGATGCAACTCATCCCAGAAGCCCTGGCCCGTGCGCATATGCACGACCGGCTGCACGAGGCGCACCAGGAGCGCCGGGCCCTGCGCCTGGTGGCTGCTCGCCGGATGCAGCGCCGGGCCGAGCGGGCATCGAGGCGCGCCCGCCGCGCGCTCGCCATGGCCGTCATGCAGTAACCCGGAACACCTGAAGCGGTGGCCTCCCGAGCTGAGGAGGCAAGAGCTCCCGGCGGGGGCCGGTTCGTCCGAGCGGACCGGTCCCCGCGGTGCGTTGTGTCCGGCGAACCGTCGGGTACGGCGATATCGTCGCCGGGTGACGAGTCTTCCCGGAGGCAGTGACGACGGCGGCTCCGCCCCGGAGCCCCGACCCATCGTCTGCGCCCGCTGCGGTGCCCAGGCCCGCGGCCCGCAGCCCACCTGGACGTGCTCTGTGGAGCACGGCACTCGCCGCTATTTCTGCGACTTCTGCTCGCGGGAGAACCTCAGGGCGATTGAGGGGCGGTTGGACTCGGCGTGGTGGTAGGGGGCTCTGGGCCCTTTCTGGGGCCCTCCCCCTCCCCCCACCCCACCACCCCCTTCAAGAAGCCGAAAACGGCAGCCCGACAGCCCGGCTCACGCCTCCGCCGCAGCCTCCTCCTCGCCCATGCCGTCCTCCTCGTCCACGCCTTCCTCCGCCAAGAACCCCGGCAGCCACTCCTCCAGTTCCTCGCGCAGCCTTACCGTCGCGCCCAGTTGGCACAGCACCCCGATGGTGCTGAGGGTCACCCGGTGTATCAGGAGGTACGCGGGCGGCAGGTTGAGCTGCTTGCCGAGCTGGTAGGCGGGGGAGCGGGGGTCGGCGACGCGGGCTGCCTGGCTGCGCATCCAGCCGCGGGTGAAGGTGAACTCCTCGACCTGGGCGGGCTCGATGATGGGCAGCAGGTAGTCGAGGACCGCGTCGGGGTCCAGCTCGATGGACTGTTTGACGAAGCCCTCCTCACAGAGCAGCTCGTAGACGGCCTGTGCGTCGCCGTCGAGGGTCATCCGCAGGGAGTGGCCTATGGGTGTGGGCAGGCCGCCCTGGAGGCGGTCGACCGTGCCGAAGTCCAGGACTCCGAGGCGCCAGTCGTTGTCCCCGCCCGGCCCGCCGGGCAGGAGGCGGAAGTTGCCAGGGTGCGGGTCGGCGTGCAGGAGGCCGGTGCGGGCCGGGCCGGAGAAGAGGAAACGGGCGAGGAGCTGACCGGCCCGGTCGCGCTGTTCCTGGGTGCCGTCCCTGATGATCTCTGACATCGGAATGCCGTCGATCCACTCGGTGATCAGGACCTCGTCGCACTGGTGGACCACGGCCGGCACCAGGACGTCCGGGTCGTCGGCGAACTCCTCTGCGTGGGTTTGCTGGGCCTGAGCTTCCAGGCCGTAGTCCAGCTCCTCGGAGACGCGGTCCCTCAGCTCCGCGATCAGCGGTTTGATGTCCATGCCGGGAATGAGGGGACCCAACAGGCGGGAGAAACGGCTCAGTTGGTTCAGGTCGGACAGCAGGGCCTCGCCTGCTCCCGGGTACTGCACTTTGACCGCGACCTCACGTCCGTCGTGCCACACGCCCCGGTGCACCTGGCCGATCGAGGCCGCCGCGGACGGCTTGTCCTCGAACTCCAGGAACAGCTCCCGCCAGTCCTCGCCGAGCCGCTCGCCGAGCACGGTGTGTACGGTGCGCGTCGGCATCGGGGGCGCCGCTTCCTGGAGCTTGGTGAGGGCCACCCGGTAGGGGCCGGCGATCTCCTCGGGCAGGGCCGACTCGAAGACGGACAGGGCCTGCCCGAACTTCATCGCGCCGCCCTTGAGCTCTCCGAGTACTTTGAAGAGCTGTTCGGCCGTCCGCTGCTGCAGTTCGCGGCCGACTATCTCCGCGGATTCGCCGACGATCCGCTTGCCCAGGCCCCAGGTGGCCCGCCCGGCGAAGCCGAGCGGGAGCGCGGCGAGCTTGGCGGTACGGGTGACCGCCTTGCGGGGAAGATCAGACATGCGCCCTCCAGGTCCCAGCCGGTCGCGCCGCGCCCGCCGTACGGCGTAACTCCCTCGGCGACCGTTCCACCGCCATTGTCTCGTGTGCCTCCGCATCCTCCGAAGCGCGTTCCCCCTTTCCTCTCTCCGCAGCCCCGCACGGGCATGCGGGATGGGCCCAGACCGGCCGCGCATGCCACTGAAGACCCGGCAGCGAGACCTCCCAGCGTGCGCCCGTGCTGGAGGGCACCTGGCCGTCCAGGAAGGCGAGTGTGTGCGCGGCCGCCAGCCCGGCGACGGTGATGGCCAGGGCCAGGTCGCAGGGGCGGACATGGGGCTGTCTGCCCGAGCGCCACTGGGCGACCAGGCGGGGCCAGGTCGGGTCCCGGTCGGTGCGGTCCTCGTGCAGACAGCGGGCGCAGCCCGTCTCGCCGGGCAGGACGAGCGGGCCGACCACGCCGGTTCCCTCGACGACTCCGGCATACAGGTGGGGCGTACCCGAAGTGATGAGTGGTTCTGCGGTGTCCGGGGCGGGGGCGTGCACGGCGACATCGTCGCGTGGGGCGAGGATCACCAGTGAGTAGCCGGGGTCGGCCGCCTCGAGTCGTGGTCTGGGGCCGCGGCGGGGTGGGCGGTCCGGTGCGGCGCGGCGCACGGCACGGCGGGCGGCTTCGTCGCGGCGCTCGCCGACGGACTCGGCGGGCAGTCCGCCCGGCGCGATGTCCCACGGTTCGACCTGGCCGCAGTCGCGCACGTCCACCTCGCCGACTCCGGCGCCCGACAGCAGGGAGGCCAGGACGGTGCCCACCCGGCCGGCTCCGCGCACCTGTACGCGGAGGGAGCGACGGGCGGCCAGGCGGCTGATCGCGTCGCCGGGTCGGGAGGTGGTCAGGGACAGCGAGGCCAGGTCGGGGCGGAGCCGGTCGAGGACCTCTTTCTTTGTGCGTAGTGTGTCGGCGGCCGGGCTGCCTCCCTTGGCGTCGTCGAGCAGTCCGGACCGGGCCAGCCGCTCGACCAGCGCGTCGACATGGCCGTCCGGCAGGTCCATGCGCCGTCCCTCTTCGCGCAGGAGCGGCAGGCCGCGAGTGCCGTTGAGCAGTTCGAGGAAGTGTCCCGTGGCCGAATCCATCGGACCCAGCGTCATCGCGTGCGCCGGTGTCATGCCGAACTGCACGGTGTTGAGGTCGCGCCAGCCGCGCCTGAGCGCGGGCTTCACTTTCGGATGCATGTCAGGCCCCCGTAGCCCCTGGAAGGTCGCGGTCAGGTCCCGGTCTTGGTCCCTGTCCTGCCTCTTCTTGTCCCGTTTGTTGCTCTTTGCTGCGGTTCGTCGGTGGAGGTGGTCTGTGCTCCGCCGACGAGTGCCAGCATGCCTGGCGCGGCCGTTCGGTGCCGAAAGTTGTCCACAGGCGGGGCATGTTTGTCGTACAAATCAAACGCTCGGTGGGGGATCGGAATCGAACCGTCCCGGAGTCGGGACTTCCCCCGTGTGCAGCGGGTAACGTCGGGGCGTGTCCGCCGACCCACTGCACCGCGCCGGAAAGCCACAGCGCAGCACGACGAGTCCGCCGTCGAGCGGCTCGGGGGCGAGCCCGATCGAGGTGCGCCGGAGTGCCCGTCGACGCAGGACGGTCTCCGCGTACCGCGAGGGCGATCGCACCGTCGTGCTCATCCCGGCCCGGATGTCCGAGGCTGAGGAGCAGCGCTGGGTGACCGTCATGCTCGACAAACTGGCCGCCCAGGAGAGCAAGCGGGTGCTCGGCGACGCCGAACTGGCCGAGCGTGCCGAGCGACTGTCCGCCCAGTACTTCGACGGCCGTGCCCGGCCCGCCTCGGTGCGCTGGGTCACCAACCAGAACACGCGCTGGGGCTCGTGCACCCCGTCCGAGGGCAGCATCCGGCTGTCGCACCGTCTGCAGGGCATGCCCGACTACGTCCTCGACTACGTACTCCTCCACGAGTTGGCGCATCTGCTGGTGCCCGGACACGGGCCCCGCTTCTGGCGGCTGCTGGAGGCGTATCCGCGCACCGAGCGGGCGCGGGGCTACCTGGAAGGCGTGGTCGCCGCCGAGCGGTTGCCGCATCTGCCCGGCGCGCGCGGTGAGTGACCCCGCCCTGCAACGGGCTGACCTGCCCTCAGCCACCGCTGAGCAGTGGTTCTGTACCGGGTCTGTACCGACTTCGTCCGGTGTCCGCGTTTGCCGTTAGCCTGGCGCGACGCACTCGCATTCCGGATGGGGGACGGTCGTTACGCATGGCCAGGGAATTCCAACGCGGCCACAAGGCCAGGATCAGTGACCTCACCGCGGGCACGGATCTGTACGTAGGCGTGCAGATCTCGGGTCCCGGACTGAGCTTCGACATCAGTTGCTTCGGTCTGGACGCCGACGAACGGCTGTCGGACGACCGGTACTTCGTCTTCTTCAACCAGCCGAAGTCTCCCGAGGAGTCCCTTCAGCTGCTCGGTGCCCAGGCGGGCGACACGGAGTCCTTCCGGGTCACGCTCGACCGGATCCCGCCGCAGATCCAGAAGCTGTCGTTCACGGCGACGATCGACGGCGCCGGGCAGATGTCGCAGATCAACCCCGGATACATCCGCATCGTCGCGGGCGGTGAGGAGGTGGCCCGGTACTCGTTCAACGGCTCGGAGTTCTCCACCGAACGGGCCGTCATGCTGGGCGACTTCTACCTGAAGGACGTGTGGCGGTTCGCGGCCGTCGGACAGGGTTTCGACGGCGGGCTGGACGCGCTGCTGAAGAACTTCGGTGGTGAGGTCGCCGAGGAGGAGGCGCCGGCCGAGCCTCAGCCGCCCGCCGGTGCCGCTCCCGGGTTCGCCCCGCCCGCCCAGGCCGCCGCGCCGCCCGCGTTCGGAGCCCCGGCTGCACCCGCGTCCACCCCGGCACCCGCCCCGGCTCCCACGCCGCAGCCCGCAGCGCAGGGATTCGCGCCCCCCGCGGGAGCCACCCCGCCCCCGGCGCCCGCACCTCAGGTACACACCGCGCCGACCGTCGTCGCGCCCATGACCCCGCCCGGCGGCGCCGTACCACCGCCCGCCCCGGCGCCCGCGCCGCCCTACGGCCAGCCCGGTCAGCAGCAACCCGCGTACGGCCAGCCGGGCCAGCAGCCGCCCCAGACCTCGTACGGCCAGAGCGCCCCGCTGCCCCCCGGCTACGCACAGCCGCAGGCCCCGCAGGCCCCGCAGGCCCCCACGCCGCCCCCCGGTTACGGACAGCCGACCCCGCCCCCGGGCTACGGGCAGCAGCCCCCCGCCGGGCAGGTCCCCGGTCAGCCGACGGCCCCCTACGGCGTCCCCCAGGGCGGCGCCCCGCAGGCGCCCGGTGTGGCCGGCGCACTCCAGCAGTTCAAGGAGACGCCCACCGGGCAGCGCTGGACGCAGCAGAACAGGAAGCTCGTCCGCGTCGACCTCGGCATCGGCGGCCAGCCCGTGCTTGCCCGGCAGGGCAGCATGGTGCTCTACCAGGGCAAGGTCGACTTCAGCTACAAGGGCGCCGGATTCGCCGGCCGGATCGTGGGCAACGCGACCGGCCAGGAGATGCAGCTGATGCGCTGTACCGGCCAGGGCCAGGTGTTCCTCGCCGAGAACTCCACGATGCTGCACCCCATCGAGCTCCAGGGCGACGGGATCTGCGTCTCCGCCGAGAACGTCCTCGCCTTCGACGAGAGCCTGCAGTACGAGGTCCGCCGCATCGAGGGGCACGGCATCCCGGGCGGCGCGCTGTTCACGATGCAGTTCACCGGCACCGGCACGATCGTCGTCAAGACGCACGGCACGCCCGTCGTGCTGCCGGTCACGCCGACCACGTTCGCCGACTGCAACGCCGTGGTCGCCTGGTCGGCCGCCTCCCAGGTGGTCGTCTCCAGCCAGGTCCGGATGCGCCGCAACTCCTACCCCGGCGACACCGGAGAGAGCGTCAACCTCCAGTTCCGGGGCGCGCCCGGAAACTTCATCGTCGTCCAGCCGTACGAGATCTGAGGGAGAGCCCGTCATGAACCAGCCGCTCGCGGGCTACGCTCCCGCACCCGTCACCGCCCGCATGGAGAACCACGGCAACCACATGCTGAAGGTCGCCATGCAGACCGGAAACGATCTCCTCGCGCGCGTGGGGTCGATGGTCGCCTACGAAGGCTTCGTCCAGTACGAGCCCAACCCGCCGGCCGTCCGGCAGATCGCGAAGGACTGGCTCACCGGTGAGGGCGCGCCCCTGATGAAGTGCTCCGGGGACGGCCTGCTCTACCTCGCCGACTACGGCGCCAACGTCGTCGTGATCAACCTCAACGGCGACGGGATCTCCGTCAACGCCACCAACCTGCTCGCCTTCGACGCGCACCTCACGTGGGGCGTGGAGCGGGTCAAGGGGCTGGCGAAGTTCGCCGGACAGGGCCTGTGGAACACCAGGATCTCCGGGCAGGGGTGGGTCGCGCTGACCTCCCGGGGCAAGCCGATCGTCGTCGACTGCGGCGGTGGCGAGGACGAGACCTACGTCGACCCGGACGCGCTCGTCGCCTGGTCGCCGAACCTCAAGGTGAAGGGCAAGCGCAGCTTCAGGGCGCAGTCGCTCATCGGCCGCGGCAGCGGTGAGGCCTACCAGATGGCCTTCTCCGGCCAGGGCATCGTCGTCGTCCAGCCCAGCGAGGACAGCACCGACCGTCTCCGGGTCCGGGGCTGAGGGGGAGCACCACACCATGCAGAGTCCGCTTTTCGCCCACAACGACCAGCAGACCCAGGAACGCTGGAGCCTGCAGAACAAGCAGATGCTGCGCGTCGCCCTGGAGGGCCACGACGACATCCTGGCCCGCAAGGGCACCATGGTCGCCTATCAGGGGCTCGTCGAGTTCGACGCCGAGTACCAGGGCAACAGCCAGTCACGCGCGCGTGCGCACACCGGCGAGGGCCTGGACCTGATGCGCTGCCACGGGCAGGGCACGGTCTACTTCGCCAACCTCGCCCAGCACATCCATGTGATGGAGGTGGACCAGGAGGGCCTCACCGTCGACAGCAGCTACGTGCTGGCGATGGACTCCTCGCTGCACCACGAGGTCATCGCCGTCGACAGCCTGTACGGCATCTCCGGGTCCGGGAAGTACCAGCTCAACATCACCGGCCGCGGCCAGGTCGCCCTCATGACCTCGGGCGCGCCGCTGCTGATGCAGGTCACCCCGGACAAGTACGTCAACTGCGACGCCGACGCGATCGTCGCCTGGTCCACCGGGCTGCGCGTGCAGATGCAGGCACAGACGCACTCCTCCGGCGTGTGGCGGCGCCGCGGCAACACCGGAGAGGGCTGGGAGCTCAGCTTCATGGGCACCGGCTACGCGCTGATCCAGCCCAGCGAACTGCTGCCGCCGCAGAACGCCCAGATCGGGCAGGGTGCGGCCGCGCAGTTCGGCATGGGGCAGCACGGGGCGCGCGGGCAGAACCAGGGGAACGTCTGGGGCTGAGCCGACGTGACGATCGGTAAGGGGTGACCGCAAACGCGGTCACCCCTTACGCGTTCACAGCCTGGCGCGGGTCGCCTCCAGCAGTCGTACGACAGACTCGTCGGCGACCTTCGGCACCTCGTCGTAGGCGAACCAGCGCACGTCGAGGGACTCGTCACTGACCTCGTGCACCGCGTCCGGCGGGGCCAGGACCGCGTACTGGACGTCGAAGTGGCAGTGGCACGGGGGCGGGATCGGATGCCGGTCGAGCCGCACAGGGCCGCCCGGCAGCAGCGCCAGCCCGTCGACGCCGGACTCCTCCGTGGCCTCGCGCAGGGCCGCAGCCGCCAGGGTGGCGTCGCCCGGCTCGCAGTGGCCGCCCATCTGCAGCCACATCCGCAGTTTCTTGTGCAGGGTCAGCAGCACACGCCCGCGTGAGGGGTCGATCACCAGGGCGCTCGCTGTGATGTGCCCGTCCTGGCACGCCTTCCACATGCCGTCCGGGTGCTCCGCGAGGTGGTCCAGGTAGGCCTGGCGCAACTCTTCCTGGTCCTCGTACTCCTTCAGTGTGAGGACCGCGTTGTCGTACAGGCTCACTCGGTGTCGTCGCCCTTGGAGTCGTCGTCCTTCTTCAGGTTCGGCTTCCCGGCGGAGCCATCCGCCGCCTCGCCGAGCATCTTGTCCAGCTCGGAGAAGTCGATCTGCTCCCGGTGCACGAAGCCGTCCGGGTCGTCCAGGTCGGAGGCCGTCGGCAGCATGTCCGGGTGGGCCCACAGGGCGTCCCGGCCGTCGACACCGCGCGCGTCCGTGAGGGACGCCCACAGACGGGAGGCGTCGCGCAGCCGGCGCGGGCGCAGCTCCAGGCCGATCAGCGTGGCGAAGGTCTGCTCGGCCGGGCCACCCGAGGCGCGCCGGCGACGCAGCGTCTCACGCAGGGCGTCGGCGGACGACAGACGCGGCTTCGCCGCCGCGTGGACCACCGCGTCCACCCAGCCCTCCACGAGCGCCAGAGCGGTCTCCAGACGGGCCAGGGCGGCCTTCTGCTCCGGGGTGTCCTCCGGCTGGAACATGCCCTGCTGGAGGGCGTCCTGCAGCTGCTCGGGGTTCTGCGGGTCGAACTGGCCGACCACGTCCTCCAGCTTGGCCGTGTCGACCTTGATCCCGCGCGCGTACCCGTCGACCGCGCCGAACAGGTGCGAGCGCAGCCACGGCACATGCGCGAACAGGCGCTGGTGGGCGGCCTCACGCAGGGCGAGATACAGCCGCACCTCCTCCTTCGGTACGCCCAGGTCCTTGCCGAACGCCTCGATGTTCACCGGCAGCAGCGCGGCCTTGCCGGACGGGCCGAGCGGCAGGCCGATGTCGGTCGAGCCGACCACCTCGCCCGCGAGCACGCCCACGGCCTGCCCGATCTGCGTACCGAACATCGCGCCGCCCATCGAGCGCATCATGCCGATCAGCGGGCCCGCCATGGCCTGCATCTCCTCCGGCAGGACATCGCCCATGGCCGCGCCGACGCGCTCGGCGACCGGGTCGACGAGCTCCTGCCACGCGGGCAGGGTCGCCTCGACCCACTCCGCGCGGCTCCAGGCCACCGCGGAGGCGGCGCCCGACGGCAGGGACGTGGCATCGTCCAGCCACAGGTCGGCCAGGCGGACGGCCTCCTGGACCGCGGTGCGCTCGGCGGGGCCGACGCTCGCGTCCTTCGAGCCGTCCGACGTGCCCTGGGAGACCGTCTGGCGGGCGATCTGCTTGGCCATGTCCCAGTTCACCGGGCCGCCCTCGTAGGAGAGCATCTGGCCCAGCTGCTGGAACGCGGCGCCCAGATCGGTGGGGTTCAGCGAACCGAACATGGCAGCGAGCGGATTGTCCGCACCGGGGCCGCCAAAGCCTCCGGCGCCGGGCAGCCCGAAACCGAACGGGTTGGCCGGTCCCTGCCCACCACCGCTCTGCTGGTCGTCCTTCTTCTTGCCCTCGTCGCCGTTCTCCGGCTCCTCCGGCGGAAGGCCGAATCCGAATGGGGTGTCACTCACGGGAATCCTCGGCTGGTAAGGCCGCCGGTTCTTTCCGACGGCACGACTGCCCGACAACACCACCCAGCGTAGACACCCGGGGCGGTTCGGGCCTCGGTGCTCCGCCGACTCACGGCCTGCGGCAGGATGGATGCCACCTGGTACGTACGCGTCACTCGCGCTCGTATGTGAAGACAACCGCTGGAGACACCCGGTGAGTTCCCCAGATCCGCAGGTTCGCGCAGCGCGAAACCACTCAACCCCGTCGGCCCCGCGCGGGCCCGTCGTCGCGGTCACCGGCGCCGCGTCCGGCGTCGGCGCGCTGCTCACCGCGCGGCTGGCCGCGTCTGAGGAGATCAAGCAGGTCATCGCCATCGACGAGCGGCGCGGCGAGTGCGCGGCGGCGCAGTGGCACATCCTCGACGTGCGCGATCCGGCGATCGCGGAGAAGCTGCGGGGCGCGGACGTGGTGGTGCACCTGGCGCTCGACCTCGACCTGGAGACCGACGCGGCCGCCCGGACGGCGTACAACGTGCGCGGCACGCAGACCGTGCTGACCGCTGCCGCCGCGGCCGGGGTCCACCGGGCCGTGCTCTGCACATCGGCGATGGTCTACGGAGCGCTGCCGGACAACGAGCTGCCGCTGTCCGAGGACGCCGAACTGCGCGCCACCGCGGAGGCCACGGGGGTGGGGGACCTGCTGGAGATCGAGCGGCTCGCGCGGCGCGCTCCGCGGGCACATCCGGGACTCAATGTGACCGTGGTACGGCCCGGGGTGCTGGTCGGCGGCACCGATACCGCGCTGACCAGGTACTTCGAGTCCCCTCGACTGCTGGTCGTCGCCGGTTCGCGGCCCGCCTGGCAGTTCTGCCACGTCGAGGACCTGTGCAGTGCTCTGGAGTACACCGTCCTGGAGAAGGTCGACGGGGAACTGGCCGTCGGCTGTGACGGGTGGCTGGAGCAGGAGGAGGTCGAGGAGCTGAGCGGGATCCGGCGCATGGAACTGCCCTCGGCGGTCGCGCTCGGGGCGGCGGCCCGGCTGCACCGGATCGGGCTCACACCGTCTCCGGCGGGGGATCTGGCGTACACGATGTACCCGTGGGTGGTGAGCGGGAGCCGGCTGCATGACGCCGGGTGGCGGCCGCAGTGGACCAATGAGGAGGTGCTTGCGGAACTGCTGGAGGAGGTTTCCGGGCGGCACACCGTGGTCGGACGGCGGCTGGGGCGCAAGGACGCCACTGCGGCGGGGGCTGCGGGCGCGACGGTGGCGCTGCTGGGTGCGGCGGCCGTGGTGCGGCGGGCTCGGAAGGCTCGGCGGCGGATCTGAGGCGTGGGAGTACGCAGCCCGGCGCTGGCCGGGTGCAATCCCCGTTTCCCGGTGTCCGACGCGTGAGGCACGATGGAGCCATGGCTGCCATGAACGATCATCCCGGTGAGCAGGGCGCGCAGGATCCCATCAAGCTGATCGGTATCCGTGAGACACCGCTCTCCCTCGACGAGGTCTTCCGAGCCGTCGGGGACGACGCCGCCGGCGGGACCGCGCTGTTCGTGGGGACCGTGCGGGACCACGACGGGGGAGCCGACGTGGACGAGCTCGGATACTCCTGCCACCCGACGGCCGAGGCCGAGATGCGGCGGATCGCCGAGAAGGTCGTCGCCGAGTTCCCGGTGCGGGCGCTGGCGGCCGTGCACCGTGTGGGGGATCTGAAGGTCGGGGACCTCGCCGTCGTCGTCGGCGTGTCGTGTCCGCACCGCGGGGAGGCCTTCGAGGCCTGCCGCAAGCTCATCGACGACCTCAAGCACGAGGTGCCGATCTGGAAGCACCAGAAGTTCTCGGACGGGACCGAAGAATGGGTCGGCGCGTAGCGCCGTCGTTGAGGGGTGGTGGTCGGGCGACGGGTGGGCGGGTGGGCGCCTGCTGAAATCTGTGGGGCTCCGTTAACCCTTCCGGTTGCGTAACCGCACCCCTGACGTGAGCGTTGTCGGTGCAGACGGTTAATCTGCTGATCGGTCAGTCGCAGACGCTCATCGGGTTGGGAGGTCGGCATGGCGGCGCTCGCCTGGTTGCTGATTCCGCTTGTGGCTGCGATCGCCGCAGGCTTGTGGGGCAGTTGGGCCAACCGGACCCGCAGGGCGCGAAGCGACGGCCCCGAGCTGGACGGGTACGCGCGCTTCCGTGAGGCCATGGAGAAGTCCCGCACCAGCCCGTGACCGCCGGGCTGCCCTGACGGTGCGCTGACAGAAACGTCCCGTACTGTCGTTCCATGCCACGCCGCACCGCGACGATGCTCGCCTCCACCCTGATGCTGATCGCGCTCCTGTGCGCGGGAGTACTCATCCCCGTGCCGTACTCGGAGATGTCCCCGGGGCCCACGGTGAACACCCTCGGGGACCACGACGGCGAGCCGGTGCTGCAGATCTCCGGTCGCAAGACCTATCCGACGAGCGGCAACCTCAACATGACCACCGTCCGCGTCACCAGCGCCGACTACCGTATGAACCTCGTCGAGGCCGTCTACGGCTGGCTCGCGCACGACAACAAGGTCGTCCCGCACGACACGCTCTACCCGGACGGCAAGACCGAGGAGCAGTCCACCCAGGAGAACGCCGAGGAGTTCAGCCAGTCCCAGGAGAGCGCCAAGGTCGCCGCCCTGAAGGAACTGGACGTACCGGTGAAGTCATGGGTGATCGTCTCCACCGTGGTCAAGGACTCCCCGGCCGAGGGCAGACTGCACGCCGGTGACGTGATCAAGGCCGTCGACAGTACGACGGTGAAGGCGCCCGCCGACGTCGCCGAACTGGTGACCAGGCACAAGCCCGGCGAGGACGTCGTCTTCACGATCGTGCCCGCCAAGGAGCAGGCCGCCGCCGAGAAGGAGAACCGGACGGCGACGAAGACCGAGAAGGTCACGATCACCACCACGACCTCCGACGACACCGGCGAGAAGCGCGCCATCGTCGGCATCTCCGCGGGCACGGACCACACGTTCCCGTTCACCATCGACATCAAGCTCGCCGACGTCGGCGGCCCCAGCGCCGGCCTGATGTTCGCGCTCGGCATCTACGACAAGCTCACCCCGGGCAGCCTCACCGGCGGCTCGTTCGTCGCCGGCACCGGCACCATCGACGACGAAGGCGAGGTGGGCCCCATCGGCGGCATCGAGATGAAGACCGTCGGCGCACGCAGCAAGGGCGCCCAGTACTTCCTGACGCCCGCCGACAACTGCGCGTCCGCCGCCAAGGACACCCCCAGCGGTCTCACGCTCGTCAAGGTGAACACCATCGACGACGCGCTCGACGCCCTCGAGGACATCCGCAGCGGCGACACCGCCGACCTGCCGAAGTGCACCACCAAGGGCTGAGCAACAGGGATCACGCGCGGCCGGGGGCGCCCGCACGGTCAAGGGCGCCCCAGTGCCGTACAGGCAGACCTCAGTCCTCGAACGTCGCCGCCAGCGCCTGCGCCAGACCCGGCACCAGCTCCGAGCCGGTGAGGACCTCCGTCGGCGAGTCCTTCTCCCGCAGCCGCAGCGCCGACTCCCGCGCGCCGTCCCGCAGGACGGCGACCGTCATCCGGACCTCCTGGCGCTCCGGGTGCCGCGCCACCCACTTCGTGAGCGCGGCCTCGTCCAGGTCCTCCGGAACCTGCGCCTCCGCGGACGGCGGCAGCATCAGCCGCTCCACCGTCAGCGCACAGCCGGCCACCGCATCGGGCCAGGCGATCGTGCCGAGGAACTCATCCAGCGGCTTGTCCGTTGGAACCTCGTCCTGCTCGATCGGGGTGAGACCGGCGGCCTCCTGCTCGTCCCCCAGGCCGAGCTGCGCCGCCAGCGCGGGTTCCTGGGCCCGCAGCTGCGCGGTGTCTACGAGGGCGAAGAGGCGGGCGGGCTGGTCCCAGCCGAGGCCGGAGGCGTACTCGTCGATCTCGAGTACGGCCCGGGTGAGCGGGCTCGCCGCCATGGGTGTGTTGGACATGGTCACAATCCTGCCTCGTTCCCGCCCGGAATCGGGAACCGAGTAAAGCGTGAGTAAGTTGCATAGGTGAGGGCCTACGATCACGGGGCCCACGGACGGCCCGCGACAACGGGGGCCTGACAGACAAACAGCGATTTTTCGAGGTGCCACCTTGGCTTTCCAGATGCCGGACCGCGGCGGAGGCCCGACGGGGCCACGGATCAGAGTGGGCCGCCCGTCCCGGCGAGTCCGGACCCTGCTCATGACACTGGGCGTCCTTGCCGTACTCGGCATGGCGTTCACCATGTTCGCGGGCTTCTGGACTGACTGGCTCTGGTACCGGTCGGTGAACTACTCGTCCGTCTTCACCACCACCTTGTGGACCAAGATCGGACTCTTCTTCGTCTTCGGCCTGCTCATGGCCGTCGCCGTCGGATTCAACATCTGGCTGGCCCACCGGCTGCGCCCGCCGCTGAGCGCGATGTCGATGGAGCAGCAGAGCCTCGACCGCTACCGGATGGGCATCGCGCCCTACAAGAAGTGGCTGCTGTTCGGGATCACCGCCCTGGTGGGTCTGATCGCGGGCGCGTCCGCGTCGAGCCAGTGGCGCACCTGGCTGATGTGGGTCAACGGCGTGCCCTTCGGGCAGAAGGACCCCCAGTTCCAGCTGGACGTCGCCTTCTACGCCTTCGACCTGCCCTGGTACCGGTTCCTGCTCGGCTTCGGCTTCGCCGCCACGATCCTCTCCGTGATCGCCGCCGCGCTCACCCACTACCTGTACGGCGGGCTGCGCATCACCAGCCCCGGCGCGCGCGCCACGGCTGCCGCGACCGGACACCTGTCGGTGCTCATCGGCATCTTCGTCGCCCTGAAGGCGGTCGCGTACTGGCTCGACCGGTACGGCCTCGCGGTCAAGTCCAGCGACTTCAAGGCGACGGACAACTGGACGGGCCTGCGGTACGTCGACGCCAACGCCTATCTGCCGGCCAAGACGATCCTGTTCTGCATCGCCGTCATCTGCGCTCTGCTGTTCTTCGCCACCATCTGGCGGCGCACCTGGCAGCTGCCCCTCATCGGCTTCGGCCTGTTGGTGCTCTCCGCGATCCTCATCGGCGGGCTGTACCCGGCGATCGTGCAGAAGTTCCAGGTCCAGCCGAACGAGCAGGCCAAGGAAGCCCCGTACGTCGCGAAGAACCTCAAGGCGACGCGTGACGCGTACGGCATCGAGGGCACCCAGGTCACCGACTACTCGGGCACGAGCAACACCGAGGACGCGGCCAAGCTGCGCAACGACGTCGACTCCACGGCCAGCATCCGCATCATGGACCCGAACATCGTCTCGCCGACGTTCCAGCAGCTCCAACAGATGCGGAAGTACTACGCGTTCCCGACCAATCTGGACGTCGACCGCTACAGCGCGGAAGGCAAGGACCAGGACACGGTCATCGGTCTGCGCGAGCTGAACTACGCGGGCATCGACAAGCAGAACTGGATCAACAACCACTTCCGCTACACCCACGGATACGGCGTGGTCGCCGCCAAGGGCACCACCGCCGACTCCGAGGGCCGCCCGGTCTTCACCGAGTCCGACCTGCCGTCCAAGGGCCAGCTGGGCACCTACCAGCAGCGGATCTACTACGGCGAGAAGACCAACACCTACTCGATCGTCGGCGGTCCCCAGAAGGAGATCGACTACTCCGACGACAGCGGTGAGAAGACCTACAGCTACGAGGGCAAGGGCGGGATCAACCTCGCCAACCCGATAAACCGGGCCGCGTACGCGGTGGCGCTCAACGAGCCGCAGATCCTGTACTCCGGGGCGATCGGCGAGGGTTCGCGGATCCTGTACAACCGCACCCCGAAGGAGCGTGTCGAGGCGGTCGCCCCGTGGCTGACCATCGACGGCGACGCCTACCCGGCGGTGGTGGACGGCAAGATCCAGTGGATCGTCGACGCGTACACGACGACGAACGGATACCCGTACGCCTCCCGTACGACCCTCGGTACCACCACGGCGGACTCGCTGACCGCGACCAACGACCAGCGCGCGGTGGTGGCCCAGCAGAACCAGGTCAACTACATCCGCAACTCGGTGAAGGCGACCGTCGACGCGTACACCGGCGAGGTCAAGCTCTACCAGTGGGACACCCAGGACCCGGTCCTGAAGACCTGGATGAAGGCGTTCCCCGACACGGTGGAGCCGCGGAGCGAGATCAGCAACTCGCTGATGGCCCATCTCCGCTACCCGCAGGACCTGTTCAAGGTCCAGCGCGAGCTGCTCACCCGCTACCACGTCAAGGACGCCGACACGTTCCTCAGCGGCAGCGAGGTGTGGCAGGTGCCGGACGACCCGACCAACAAGTCGGGCGACGCGGTGCCGCCGTACTACCTGAGCATGAAGATGCCCGACCAGAAGGAACAGGCGTTCTCGCTGACGACGACGTTCACGCCCAACGGCCGTGACAACCTCAGCGCGTTCATGTCGGTCGACGCCGAGGCGGGCACCGGCGGCTACGGCAAGATCAGAATCCTGAAACTGCCCACCAGTACGACGGTCAACGGACCCAAACAGGTCCAGAGCCAGTTCAACTCCGAACAGGACATCGCCGAGTCCATCCGGCTGCTGAGAGGCGGCGACTCGGAAGTGGAGTACGGCAACCTGCTGACGGTGCCACTGAACGGCGGACTGCTGTACGTGGAGCCGGTCTACGTACGCGGTGGCGGACTGAAGTACCCGCTGCTGCGCAAGGTGTTGGTGTCCTACGGCGGCAACACCGCCTTCGAGGACACTCTCGACCAGGCCCTCAACAAGGTCTTCGGAGCGGAGGGTTCGGCCCCGACACCACCGGACGAGGGCGAGGGTGAGGACACGACACCGCCGCCGACAGCGGACAACCCCACGGTCCAGGAAGCGCTCAGCGACGCCCAGAAGGCCTTCGAGGCCGGCCAGGAAGCCCTGAAGAACAACGACTGGGAGGCCTACGGCAGGGCTCAGGAGGACCTGGAGGAGGCGCTGAAGCGGGCCGAGGAGGCGCAGTCGCAGGCCGGTGAAACGGGCGGTGGCGGTGGCAACAGCAGCCCCAAGCCCACCAAGAGTCCCAGCCCCACTGGCAGTCCCAGCCCCACCAGCAGTCCGAACAGCAGCTGATCGAAGCAGCTGATCGAAAAGCTCTCCCCGCGTCGTGATACTGTTGCAGAACAACGACGCGGGGTGGAGCAGCTCGGTAGCTCGCTGGGCTCATAACCCAGAGGTCGCAGGTTCAAATCCTGTCCCCGCTACTGAAGTCGAAGGCCCGGATCCTCCAAGGATCCGGGCCTTCGTGGTGTGCGAACGCATGTGCCGATGTGCCATATCGCCGTGCCGCCGTGGGGAGTTGGCAGAACTGTGTTTGACTTATCTCTCTGTGGGCATGTCGACAAAACGCTGAAGTGACCTCACTGGCTGCGGTATACCAGGTGTACCCAGGTTGCAGGTGGTGCGACGATGGACGTTATGGGGGACAAGGCGACTCTGTTCGAGACAGGGCGATTTGTGCAGCCTTCCGGCCAGGAGGAGACCCGGGACGAAACCGGCGAAGCGGCCGAGGAGGCGCGTCAGCGGCTCGCCGCCGAGGCCGGTGACGTCGAGGCGATGAGCGTCCTCGGCGCCATGCTGCTGCGCCGCGGCGATCTCGACGGAGCCGAACCCCATCTGCGCGCCGCGACCGCCGAGGGCGACCGCGCCGCCGCCAACAACCTGGGCGTCCTGCTGCACCAGCGTGGGTACGCCGACGAAGCCGCCGGGTGGTGGCGGATCGCCGCCGTCGCCGGCAGCGCGGCCGCCGCGCACGCCCTCGGACGGCACCACCGCGAACGCGGTGACGAACCCGCCGCCGAGTACTGGTTGCGCCAGTCCGCCGAACAGGGACACGTCCTGGGCGCCTACGCCCTCGCCGACCTGCTGGAGCACCGCGCCGACGCCGACGCCGAGCAGTGGATGCGGGTCGCCGCCGAGCGGGGCCACCGGGAAGCGGCGTACCGGCTGGCGCGCACGCTTGATCGCCGGGCGGCACAGGAGGGCGGGGCCGGGTCTGACAACGGTGTCGAGCCGCCTGTGGAGGCGGAGGCCGAACAGTGGTACCGGCAGGCCGCCGCACGCGGCCACCGCCGGGCCGCGCTGCACCTCGGGGCGATTCTCGAGAAGCGCGGCGAGCTGAAGGAGGCCGGGCGCTGGTATCTGACGTCCGCCAAGGACGGCGAGGCGCGCGCTGCCTGCGCGCTCGGGTTCCTGCTCCGGGACGCCGGGGACGAGGAGAGCGCCGCCGTCTGGTGGCTGCGCGCCGCGCAGGAGGGCGACGGCAACGCGGCCAACGCACTGGGCGCGCTGCACGCCGAGCGCGGCCAGACCCAGACCGCCGAGCGCTGGTACCGGGCCGCGATGGACGCCGGGGACGTCAACGGGGCCTACAACCTCGGGCTGCTCTGCGCCGAGCAAGGGCGGACCACACAGGCCGAGCAGTGGTACCGGCGCGCGGCGTACGCCGGGCATCGGGAGGCGGCGAACGCGCTGGCGATCCTGCTGCTCCAGGGCGGGGACCAGACCGGGGCCGAGCCGTGGTTCTCCAAGGCCGCGGAGGCGGGAAGCGTGGACGCCGCGTTCAACCTGGGGATTCTGTATGCCGGACGCGGCGAGGACGCGGCCGCGCTGCGGTGGTACGAGCGGGCTGCTGCCGCCGGGCACATCGAAGCCGCGCTGCAGGTCGGGATCGCGCGACTGCGGGACGGGGACGAGCTGGACGCCGAGCGGCATCTTCGGCGCGCGGCCGGTGGCGGGAGCGCGGAAGCCGCCTACCGGCTGGCGGCCCTGCTCGACGCTCGGCGGCCGCCGGCTCCTCAGCACGAGCTGGGGGAGTCGGTGCATGAGAAGTCCGAGTGCGAGGAGTGGTACGAGCGGGCGGCTCATCAAGGGCATCGCAGAGCGCAGGTGCGGGTCGGGATGCTGGCCGCGGCGCGCGGTGATGTGGTCGAGGCGGCTCGGTGGTACCGGGAGGCGGCCGAGGCCGGATCGCGGAACGGAGCGTTCAATCTTGGGCTGCTGCTGGCTCGGGAGGGGAGTGAGCCGGAGGCTGCCGTGTGGTGGACGCGGGCCGCTGACGCGGGGCACGGGCGGGCGGCGCTGCGGCTGGCCCTCGTCTACGCGCGTCGGGGGGAGCTGGCGGAGGGGCAGCGGTGGGCCGACCGTGCCGTGAACCTGGGGCCGGCGGAGGTTGCGGAGCGGGCGGCACGGTTGCGGGATGCCTTGCGGGAGGAGCTGTCGGCGTGACGCCGGCCCGCGCTGGAGCTGGTCCGGCGGGTGCCCGGCGTCGCGGCTGAGGCCGGTCGGGAGCGCAGCCCGGCGTGACGGGGTGCCTCCCCCAGAGGGGGACCCCAGCGCCCACCCGTGCCGCCCCACGTCGGTGCGGGTAACTGATTTGCTTCCTTCCTCGTCCTTGACGTAACGTTGCGTTCATCGACGCGGGGTGGAGCAGCTCGGTAGCTCGCTGGGCTCATAACCCAGAGGTCGCAGGTTCAAATCCTGTCCCCGCTACTGAAGACTGAAGGGCTCGGATCATTCGATCCGAGCCCTTCAGTGCGTTTGAGTGCCCGTACGCAGCAGAAAACCCCGGCACCGTATCGATGCCGGGGCTGACTGGAAGGCTGTCGTTACGCGCTCGCGCAGTTCGGGCAGACGCCGCGGTACGTCACCTCGACGTCCGAGACCGTGAAGCCGAAGCGCTCCGAGTCCGGGAGATCGGCCAGCGGGTTGCCGTTCGGATGGACGTCGCGGATCGCGCCGCACTGGGCGCACACCAGGTGGTGGTGGGGCCGGTGGGCGTTCGGGTCGTACCGCTTGGCGCGCTTGTCGGTGGCGACCTCGAGCACCTCACCCAGGGACACCAGCTCGCCCAGTGTGTTGTAGACGGTCGCCCGGGAGATCTCGGGCAGCTTGGCGACAGCCCGCGCGTGGACCTCGTCGGCCGTCAGGTGGACGTGTTCGCCGTCGAGGACCTCGGCCACGACACGCCGCTGCGCGGTCATCCGCCATCCACGTCCGCGCAGTCGTTCCAGAAGGTCACTCATAAAGCTCAGCTTAGCAGCTGGTAACCAGTTTACGAATAGGTGTGGCTTTGGAGCTCTGCTTGACTTAGACAATGTCCATTGTAGGATCGAGCCTGGCTTTGGCCGAGGAACAGGAACGGTCAGGAATGACGCAGGAGGCGCACGTGACGCAGGGACCGCTTACGACGGAGGCCGGTGCTCCGGTCGCCGACAACCAGAACAGCGAAACCGCGGGCGTCGGCGGCCCGGTGCTCGTCCAGGACCAGCTCCTGCTCGAGAAGCTCGCCCACTTCAACCGTGAGCGCATCCCGGAGCGGGTCGTGCACGCCCGCGGCGCCGGTGCCTACGGCACCTTCACGGTGACCGCCGATGTGACCAAGTACACCCGGGCCGGGTTCCTCTCCGAGATCGGCAAGCAGACCGAGGTCTTCCTGCGCTTCTCGACCGTGGCCGGCAACCTGGGTGCGGCGGACGCCGTCCGTGACCCGCGTGGCTTCGCGCTGAAGTTCTACACCGAGGAGGGCAACTACGACCTCGTCGGCAACAACACCCCGGTGTTCTTCATCAAGGACGCCATCAAGTTCCCCGACTTCATCCACACCCAGAAGCGCGACCCGTACACCGGCTCGCAGGAAGCCGACAACGTGTGGGACTTCTGGGGGCTCAGCCCGGAGAGCACCCACCAGGTGACCTGGCTGTTCGGCGACCGCGGCATCCCCGCCTCGTACCGCCACATGAACGGTTACGGCTCGCACACGTTCCAGTGGAACAACGAGGCCGGCGAGGCCTTCTGGGTCAAGTACCACTTCAAGACCGACCAGGGCATCAAGAACCTGACCGCCGAGGAGGCGGAGATCCTGGCGGGCAAGGACCCCGACTCGCACCAGCGCGACCTGCGCGAGGCCATCGAGCGCGGCGAGTTCCCGAGCTGGACCGTCCAGGTGCAGATCATGCCGGCGGCGGACGCGGCGACGTACCGCTTCAACCCGTTCGACCTCACCAAGGTGTGGCCGCACGAGGACTACCCGCCGATCGAGATCGGGAAGCTGGAGCTCAACCGCAACCCGGAGAACATCTTCGCCGAGGTCGAGCAGTCGATCTTCTCCCCGGCGCACTTCGTGCCCGGCATCGGCCCGTCGCCGGACAAGATGCTCCAGGGCCGCCTCTTCGCATACGGCGACGCCCACCGCTACCGCGTCGGCATCAACGCCGACCACCTGCCGGTGAACCGCCCGCACGCCACCGAGGCGCGCACCAACTCCCGTGACGGCTATCTGTACGACGGCCGCCACAAGGGCGCGAAGAACTACGAGCCGAACAGCTTCGGCGGCCCGTTCCAGACGGACCGGCCGCTGTGGGCCTCCACCTCGGACTTCACGGCCGGTACGGGCAACCACCCGGCGCCGGTGCACGCCGAGGACAACGACTTCGTCCAGGCGGGCAACCTCTACCGCCTGATGTCCGAGGACGAGAAGGAGCGCCTGATCAACAACCTGGCGGGCAGCATCGCCGGGGTGTCGCGCGACGACATCGCCGAGCGGGCGATCAACAACTTCCGCCAGGCGGACGGTGACTTCGGCAAGCGGCTGGAAGCCGCAGTCCAGGCCCTGCGCGGCTGACCACCCACCAGCACTGGATCGCTTGTCGTGGCGACGGGCCGGGTTCCCTCGGGAGCCCGGCCCGTTCGGCGCTGCTAGGCCGGTACCTGCTGCCGGACCGGTACCCAGCAGCGGATGATGTCGCGGACCGAGACGATGCCGACGGGTTCGCGGCGGTCGAGGACGATGAGATGGCGGAAACCGCCGTGCGTCATGGCACGGGCCGCCTCCTGAAGGGTCCAGGCCGGGGCGGCGAAGACGACGTCGGTGGTCGTGTGGGCGTGGGACAGCTCCGTGTCCGGGTCCTGGCCCAGGCCCACGGAGTTGAGGATGTCCCGCTCGGTGAGGATGCCGATGCCGCCGGCGTCGGGGTCGAGGACCACGGCCGCGCCGACCTTGCGGGCGGACATCAGGGCGGCTGCCTGGCGAAGCGTGTGGGTGGGGCCGATGGTGAGGACCACCGTGCTCATGGCGTCGCGGACGAGCATGGGATGGAGCCACCTCCTGAGGGAGCCCCGGCTTCGGTCATCGCACTTTGTTCACCGTTTCACAAGTTCACAAGGCCGGGGATTCTCAGAGTGACAGGCAAAGAGAGGGTCAACAAGGGGGCGTTCAGTAGCGCTGGTTGAGGTAGCCGAGCAACTCGTCGTGGAGCAGGCCGTTCGACGCGGCCGCGTTGCCGCTGTGCGGGCCCGGACGGCCGTCGAGACCCGTGAAGGTGCCGCCGGCCTCCGTCACGATGATCGCGTTCGCGGCCATGTCCCAGAGCGACAGCTCGGGCTCGGCACACATGTCGACCGAGCCCTCGGCGACCATCATGTACGGCCAGAAATCGCCGTACGCGCGCGTGCGCCAGACCTCGCGGGTGAGATCCAGGAAACCGTTCAGACGGTCCTGCTCCTCCCAGCCGGACAGGGAGGAGTACGCGAACGAGGCGTCCGACAGCTTGGAGACCCGGGAGACGTGCAGCCGGGTGGCGGAGGACAGGCTGCGCCCGGTGAAGGCGCCGTGGCCCTTCGCGGCCCACCAGCGGCGGTTCAGGGCGGGGGCGGAGACGACGCCCACGACGGGCTGGTAGCCGCCTTCCGCCGCCTCCATCAGCGAGATGAGGGTGGCCCAGACGGGGACGCCGCGGACGTAGTTCTTGGTGCCGTCGATCGGGTCGATGACCCAGCGGCGCGGGCCGGTGCCCTCGATGCCGTACTCCTCGCCGAGGATCGCGTCGCGGGGGCGGGCGCGTTGCAGCTGGCCGCGGATGAGCTCCTCGGCCGCCCGGTCGGCCTCGGACACCGGCGTCATGTCGGGCTTCGTCTCCACCTTGAGATCGAGGGCCTTGAAGCGGTCCGTCGTCGCGGCGTCGGCGGCGTCCGCGAGGACGTGGGCGAGACGCAGGTCGTCGAGATAGTCGGGCATGGGCGAACGGTATCTGGATCTGTCGGTACGGGGCTATGGGGGGCGGCGTGGGAGGGGTGCCCTGGTGCGCCCCCTCCGCGCCTGTGCGAACCCTTGACAGTGCCCCCGGGCGCGTCAAATCTGGGCAGGAATTCGTTGTCCCGGGAGGCGATGATGCCTGCAGCGCGGGAGTCCCTGCTGGATGCCGCTTACACGGCGCTCGCCCGTCGGCCGTGGGCCGCGGTGCGGATGGTGGACGTGGCCGCGGCGGCCGGGGTGTCCCGGCAGACGCTGTACAACGAGTTCGGCAGCAAGGAGGGGCTGGCCCGGGCGCTGGTACGCAGGGAGGCCGACGGGTATCTCGCCGGCGTCGAACGCGCGCTGGCCACCCACAGCGACGCCCGTGAGCGGCTCACCGCCACCGCGGAGTGGACCACGTCGGCCGCCCGGCAGAACGCGCTGGTACGGGCCATGCTCACCGGCTGCTGGAACGAACGGCTGCCCGCACCGAGGCTGTCGGCGGTGCCGTCCTCCTCCGCCGTACCCGCGCAGCGGCGCGCCGACGGGCCGCTGCCCTCGCCCGGCGACTTCGTGGCGCTCGTCCGCGACCGCGCGGTGGGGGTGCTGGCCGGTCCCGGCGCGCAGCAGACGGACACCGCCGATCTGGCCCGCTCCTGCGAACTGGTCGTCCGCCTCGCGCTGTCCTGCGTGGCCGCACCGCCTGTCGAGGGCGGGGTCGCCGACCTGGTGCGCGGGGCCCTGTACCGGCAGCCGGTGTGAGCCCTCGGCTCAGTGGGCCGAGCCGGACAGCTGGAGGCCGATGATGCCGATGATCACCAGGCTGATCGAGACGATCTTCAATGTGGACACGATGTCGCCGAGGAAGATCATGCCGTAGATGGCGGTGCCGGCCGCGCCGATGCCGGTCCACACCGCGTAGGCGGGGCCCACGTCGAGCTTTTTCAGGGACAGTGTCAGCAGGCCGAAGCTGCCCAGTGCGAAGATGCAGAAGGCGACGGTCGGCCACAGCCGCGTGAAACCGTGGGACAGCTTCAGGCAGACGGCGAAGCCGGTTTCGAGCAACCCGGCCACGATGACCAGCAGCCACGCCATGTGCTGTCCTCCCCGTACGTCCACGTCCAGTGACCGCTTGTCAGGCTCTGCTCACCCTTGGGATCTGGCCTAGCGATTATGCCCTTACCGGACCCGCCGGGAGGCAAACCCCGCGTGAAGAGAAACAACGCGCGGGTCAGTCGCCTTCCTTGCGCTCCCGCGTGGCCAGCAGCCGGCGCAGCGAGTACAGGCGGGCGGGGTCGGCATGGCCCTCGGCCACCCAGGCGTCCAGCGCACAGTCCGGCTCGTCGTGACTGCACGCGCGCGGGCAGCCCTCCGTGCCCGGTTCCAGGTCGGGGAAGGCGTGGATCACCCGGGACGGGTCGACGTGGGCGAGGCCGAAGGACCGTACGCCCGGGGTGTCGATCACCCAGCCGTCCGTGCCGGACAGCGGGAGCGCCAGGGCCGACGTCGTGGTGTGCCGGCCGCGGCCCGTCACCACGTTCACATGCCCGGTCAGGCGGCGGCGCTCCTTGGGCACCAGCGCGTTGACCAGGGTCGTCTTGCCGACGCCGGAGTGGCCGACGAAGGCCGTGATCTTGCCGTCCAGCTGGCCCCGTACGCGGTCCGCCGCCTCGCCGCTGTCCAGTTCCTCGCGGCTGGTGACGACGTACGGGATGTCCAGGTGACCGTAGAGCTCCAGGAGCTTGTCGGGCGGGGCGAGGTCCGACTTGGTCATGACCAGGAGCGGTTCGAGGCCGCCGTCGTACGCCGCCACCAGACAGCGGTCGATCAGGCGGGGCCGCGGCTCGGGGTCGGCGAGGGCGGTGACGATGGCCAGCTGGTCGGCGTTGGCGACGACCACCCGCTCGTACGGGTCGTCGTCGTCCGCGGTGCGGCGCAGCACCGACGTACGCTCCTCGATGCGCACGATCCGGGCGAGCGTGTCCTTCATGCCGGACAGATCACCGACGAGGGCCACCCGGTCGCCGACCACCGCCGCCTTGCGCCCCAGTTCGCGGGCCTTCATCGCCAGCACGATCCGGTCCTCGACGAGGCAGGTGAGCCGGCCGCGGTCGACGGTGAGGACCATGCCCTCGGCGGCGTCCTCGTGCTTGGGCCGGATGTTCGTCCGCGGCCGGTTGCCCTTGCGGTTGGGGCGGGAGCGGATGTCGTCCTCGTCGGTGTGCTTGCCGTAGCGGCGCATGATCCTGGTCCGCCCGTCAGTCCCCTAGCATCCCGGTCCACAGGTCGGGGAAGTCCGGCAGGGTCTTCGCCGTCGTCGCCACGTTCTCGATCTGCACGCCCTCCACCGCGAGGCCGATGACCGCGCCGGCGGTGGCCATCCGGTGGTCCTCGTACGTGTGGAAGATCCCGCCGTGCAGGGGGCGCGGGCGGATGTGCAGGCCGTCGGCCGTCTCCGTCACGTCACCGCCCAGTTCGTTGATCTCCTTGGTGAGGGCGGCCAGCCGGTCCGTCTCGTGCAGGCGCAGATGGGCCACCCCGCGCAGGGTGGACGGGGAGTCGGCGAGGGCGGCGACCGCCGCGATGCCGGGGGTCAGCTCGCCCACGTCGCCGAGGTCCACGTCGATGCCGTGGACCGAGCCCGAGCCGGTGAACTCCAGGCCGTAGTCGGTCAGTTCGCAGGAACCGCCCATCTCGGTGAAGATCTCGCGCAGCCGGTCGCCGGGCTGGGTGGTGCGCGACGGCCAGTCCGGGATCAGCACCTTGCCGCCGGTCACCAGCGCCGCCGCCAGGAACGGCTGCGCGTTGGACAGATCCGGCTCGATGGTCAGGTCACGGCCGAGCAGGGCGCCCGGCGTGACCCGCCAGACGTTCGGCTCGCCGCCCGACTCCGGGGTGTCGACCTGGGCGCCGACCGCGCGCAGCATGTCGACGGTCATGCGGATGTGCGGCATCGAGGGGAGCGTCGAGCCGGTGTGGCGGACCTCGACGCCCTGGTTGAAACGCGGGCCGGACAGCAGCAGGGCCGACACGAACTGGGACGAGGAGGAGGCGTCGACCTCGACCGGGCCGCCGTCCAGGGCGCCCCCGCCGTGCACCGTCAGCGGCAGCGAACCGCGACCGTCGTCGTCGATCCGGGCGCCGAGGACGCGCAGGGCGTCGATCACGCCGTTCAGCGGGCGCTCGTACGACCTCGGGTCCCCGTCGAAGCGGATGGGGCCGTCGGCGAGCGCGGCGACCGGCGGCAGGAACCGCATCACCGTGCCGGCGTTTCCGACGTCGACCGTGGCCGGGCCGCGCAGACCGGCCGGGAGCACCCGCCAGGCCTCGCCGGTGCCGTCCGGACCCACGCCCTCCTCGACAGCGACGCCCATCGCACGCAGGGCACCCGCCATCAGGAGCGTGTCACGGGAACGCAGCGGACGGCGCAGCCAGCCGGGCTCGGAGGCGAGGGCGGCGAGCACCAGGGCGCGATTGGTGACCGACTTGGACCCGGGCACGTGGACCGTGGCATCGACGGCTCCGCTCGCGTGCGGGGCGGGCCAGAGGGTGGTGTGTGCGTCGTTCGGGGCCATGGGCCCCACTCTAGTGGGAGGCCGTCGTTCGGGTGCGGCTGCGTCGTGGCTGGTCGCGCAGTTCCCCGCGCCCCTTAGGGCGGCTGGTCATACCCCCAGTAGCCAGCGGCCCCCGCCTATCAGTGAGGAAAAGGACACCGCATGAAACAGGAAAAGCCACAGGCCTGCCGGGGCGTGTGTCAGGCGGGACAGCTGGTCCGCGTCCGAGTCTCCCGCGCCTCCGCGTGAGCGCTTCGCCTGGAGTTCGAACGCCGGGCGTACGCCTCCCAGCAGCAGGAACCACACCACCGCGTACGCGAACGCCGCCTGCACCTGTGGCCCGGTCAGCCAGGACACCATCAGGAACAGGCCGCCGGTCAGGATCACGGTGAGTGCCCCGTACGCGTTGCGGATCATCACCAGCATGGCCACCAGCAGTGCCGTGGCCAGCCACAGCAGCAGTGTGATGCGGCCCGTGGCGAGCAGCGCGGCGCCGCCGAGGCCGAGCAGCGGGGGAGCGGTGTAGCCGGCGGCGGCCGTGAGGATCATGCCGAGGCCGTACGGCTTGCCGCGGCTGACGGTGAGGCCGCTGGTGTCGGAGTGCAGCCGTATGCCGGTCAGGGTCCGGCCGGTCAGCAGGGCGACCAGGCCGTGGCCGCCCTCGTGGGCGATGGTGATGGCGTTGCGGAAGACGCGCCACAGGCCGTGCGGGACGATCACCGCGAGGGCGGCGACCAGGGTGGCGATCACCACCCACACGTCGGGGTCGGGCTGGGTGCCGATGAGCTCGTCCCACAGAGAGGTGGCTGTAGTGCTGTCCATGTTTGTGGGGCGCTCCCTCTGGTCGGCGGAGTCTGGCAGTGTGGCACGTATGTGCGGACGGTATGCATCGAGTCGTGGGCCCGAGGATCTCGCAGGAATCTTCGAGATCGAGAAGTGGGAGTCCGAGGAGACCCTGGAGCCCGACTACAACGTGGCGCCGACCAAAGAGGTCCACGCGGTCCTCGACCGTCCTCTGAAGGACGTCGACGACCGGCGCCCGGTTCGCCAGCTGCGCAAGCTGAAGTGGGGACTGGTCCCGTCCTGGGCCAAGACGCCCGAGGGCGGCGCCCGGATGATCAACGCGCGCGCGGAGACGGTCCACGAGAAGCCGGCCTACCGCCGCGCCTTCACCACCCGGCGCTGCATCCTGCCCGCCGACGGCTATTACGAGTGGGTCACCGGCAAGCAGGAGCGGGACCTGGAGGTCGAGGGCAAGAAGAAGCGGCCGCGCAAGCAGCCGTACTTCGTGCTCCCCGCCGACGGGTCGGTGTTCGCGATGGCCGGGCTGTACGAGTTCTGGCGGGACCGGACGCTGCCCGACGATCACCCGCAGGCCTGGTGGGTCACCTGCTCCGTCATCACCACGGAGGCCGAGAAGAGCCCGCTGGCGGTGGCCCCCGCCGACGGCCCGTACACCCTCGCCGACATCCACCCCCGGATGCCGCTGATGCTCACCCCGGACCGCTGGGACGCCTGGCTCGACCCCTCCCGCACCGACCCCGACGACCTGCGGGAGCTGCTCGCCCCGCCCCCGCCCGGCCTGATGCGCGCCTACCCCGTGACCACGGCCGTCAGCAGCGTCCGCAACAACGGGCCGGAGTTGCTCGAGGAGCTCGAAGGCCCCGAAGAGGGCACACTCTTCTGATGTGAGCGAGATCATCGAGACGGACGCCGGTACCGCCCGCATCACCTGGCACAAGGCGCGGGGGGCCAGGCTCGTTCTGGCCCTCGGCCACGGCGCCGGCGGTGGCATCGAGGCGCGCGACCTCGAGGCGGTCGCGGACGTGCTGCCCAGGCACGGGGTGAGCGTCGCCCGCGTCGAGCAGCCCTGGCGGGTCGCCGGGAAGAAGATGGCCCCCGCGCCGAAGACGCTGGACGCGGGCTGGCGCGGGATCTGGCCGGCCCTGGCCAAGCCCGGACTGCCGGTCGTCGCGGGCGGGCGCAGCGCGGGCGCCCGGGTCGCCTGCCGTACGGCGACGGAGCTCGGAGCGGCGGCGGTCCTCGCCCTCGCCTTCCCGCTCCACCCGCCGGGCAAGCCGGAGAAGTCCCGCGCCGAGGAGCTGCTCGGGGCCGGGGTGCCGACCCTCGTCGTCCAGGGCGGGAACGACCCGTGGGGCAAGCCCGCGGAGTTCCCCGAGGGTTCCCACGAGCTGGTCGAGGTGCCGTACGGCGATCATGGCTTCGCCGTGCCGAAGCGGGCGGAGATCACGCAGGAGCAGGCTCTGGGGGTCCTCACGGACGCGGTGGTGCAGTGGACCGGGTCACTCGGGTAAAGCTTCGGGAATGTCAGGGCCCCGACCACTGTTGAGGCGGACAGAAGTGCTGATGACCAGCACCGACGTCGTAGGAGAGGAAGTCCGCCGCATGGGTTCGATCTACTGCCCGAGCCGCAGCAGCCGCACTGACCTGGACTGGACGGTGCTGCACGCGGCCAAGGTCGCTCCTTTTCGAGCGGCGGCGGGGGCGGATCGTCGTCTATCCTCCGATTCTGGTGGGACCGCATTCGGTCTCGCCCGGAATCTTGAGGAGGTGGGTCCGGTCACCGGTACCGACGCAGGGACCGACAACGGCCAGGCGGAGCTGCCCGAGGGCCAGGGCATCAGCGCGGACTCGAGCACGGAGTCGACCGCTCAGCGCAGTGCGCGCTTCGAGCGGGACGCGCTCGAATTCCTCGACCAGATGTACTCGGCCGCGCTGCGTATGACGCGCAACCCGGCCGATGCCGAGGACCTGGTGCAGGAGACGTACGCCAAGGCGTACGCGTCCTTCCACCAGTTCCGCGAGGGCACCAACCTGAAGGCGTGGCTGTACCGGATCCTCACCAACACCTTCATCAACTCGTACCGCAAGAAGCAGCGCGAACCCCAGCGCAGCGCGGCCGAGGAGATCGAGGACTGGCAGCTCGCCCGTGCCGAGTCGCACATGTCGACGGGCTTGCGCTCCGCGGAGTCGCAGGCGCTCGACCACCTGCCCGACTCGGACGTGAAGGAAGCGTTGCAGGCGATCCCCGAGGAATTCCGCATCGCCGTCTATCTCGCGGACGTAGAGGGCTTTGCGTACAAGGAGATCGCGGACATCATGGGGACACCCATCGGTACGGTGATGTCCCGGCTGCACCGGGGCCGCCGTCAACTGCGCGGCATGCTCGAGGACTACGCCCGTGAGCGGGGGCTGGTCCCGGCGGGCGCCGGAGAGTCGAACGAAGCGAAAGGCTCGGGCTCATGAGCTGCGGAGAGCCGCACGAGACGGACTGCAGTGAAGTCCTGGACCATCTGTACGAGTTCCTCGACAGTGAGATGCCGGACATCGATCGCGAGAAGATCCAGCACCACTTCGAGGAATGCTCGCCGTGCCTGGAGAAGTACGGCCTGGAGCAGGCCGTGAAGAAGCTGGTCAAGCGGTGCTGCGGGCATGACGACGTGCCCACCGACCTGCGGGCCAAGGTCATGGGGCGGATCGATCTGATCCGCTCCGGGCAGACCGTGCCCGAGCACGACGTGACGGCCACGCCCCAGGCGACCCCGCAGGAATCCTGAAACTCCGGGTGCGGGATTCCACTACGGGATTCCGCTACGGGGGTCCCGTCACCCGAACGTGCTAATCGGCCGTCCGTCGGCCGCGCTCTCCCCCTCACCGTCCTAAGCTCCGGAGCCTGGACAGGCACGGTCGGGGGACCGGGGGAGGGGCGTCGTCATGGAGACGGTTCCGGCGCGCGCACGTGTGTACGTCGCCTGCGTCGTCCTCGGTGCCCTGGTCTGCCTGCTGCCGCTGCCGACGGTACGTGCGTCGTGGTGGGCGACGACCCTGCTGGCCGTTCTGTACGCCGGTGGTGAGCGGCTCGCCCGCAGACGCATCGCCGGCGCCTTCCACCCCGTCCTGCTCGCCGGGGCGTTCCTGTTGCCGCCGGCCGCCGCCGCGCTCGTCGCCCTGCCGGGGGCGCTGCTGTCGCCGGTGGAGCGGCGTCCTGCGGGGCTGCGGCGGATCTGGCGGGCCGCCCAGCTCGCCCTCGCGGTGTGGGCCGCCGCCCGTGTCCATGGTGCGCTCGGCGGGCGGGACGCCGTGGTGGCGCCCGACTTCCCCTACGCCCTGGTGCCGGCCGGGGCCGCCGTGCTGGCGTTCTGCCTGGTGCTGACCGTGCTGGACGGGGGGATTCTCGCGCTCGCCGAGCATGTGCCCGTGCGGGCCGCCTGGCGGGGGCTCTTCCTCCGGTCACTGGCGCCGCTCGCGGTGCACGGCCTCGCCGGGCTGATGATGGCCATGCTGTGGCGCAGCCCGTACGGGCCGCCCGCCTCCCTGCTCGTCCTGCTGCCCATGTGCGTGTCCTGGTGGGCATTCGCGCAGTACCACCGGGAGCGGGGGGCCCACCAGGCGACGATCCGTGCGCTGGTGCAGGCCGTCGACATCAAGGACGAGTACACACGCGGGCACAGCGAGCGCGTCGGGCAGGCCTCGATGATGATCGCGCGCGAACTGGGCATGGACGACGAGCGGGTGGAGGTCCTGCGGTTCGCCGGGATTCTGCACGACGTGGGGAAGCTGGGGGTTTCCACGCGGCTGCTGCGCAAGGACGGGCCGTTGACGCCCGAGGAGCGGCGGGTGATCGAGCTGCATCCCGAGTACGGGCACGAGATAGTGCGGGGGATCTCGTTTCTGGGGGAGGCCCGGGCGGCCGTACTGCACCATCACGAGCGGTTGGACGGGAGCGGGTATCCGTACGGGCTCATGGGGAGCCAGATTCCTGAGTCCGCTCGGGTGGTTGCCGTGGCGGATGCGTTTGATGCGATGACGTCCACGCGGTCCTATCGGCGGGGGCGGCCTGTTGCGGCCGCGCTGGAGGAACTCCAGCGGTGTGCGGGAACGCAGTTCGATCCTCGGATGGTTGCGGCGTTGCTGCGAGGGATCGAGCGGTGGGGGTGGCACCCGGCGGTAACGGCTGACGGCGTGCAGTCCCGTCGCGTTCATCCACCCGCTCCGCCTGTTTCCAGTCGGACAGGGGCGCACCGTTGACCTCTCCCCGTCCGCGCTTCCTCCTCACCCTCATCCACGCCTCCGCAGCCCTCCTCGCCTGCGCCTGCCTTCTTCTCACCCTCTGGACCGGCCTCGAAGAACGCGGTGTCGCCCTTGCCTTCGGGGTGCTCGTCACCGTCGGGGAGCTGGCCCGATGGACGGGACCGCAGGTCAGGGAGGCGGCGCCACTCGGGGCCGCGGGAGCGCTGTCGTACGCCCTGCTCGGCGAGGACGCCGGGAGCCCCACCGCACACGGCGTCGCCCAGGTCGTCAGTGTCGTGCTCGCCGCCTCACTGGTCGGATGCGTGCCGCACATCGCGCGCGGGCGGGGGCCCGTGGTCGATCATCTGGCCCGGCGGGTACTCACCGTGGGGTTCGCCGCCCTGTGTTTCCAACCCCTGTACCAGCAGGGGCTGTTCGGGGACTGGAGCGGGCCCGCCTATGCGCTGCTGCTGATCGCCCTGCTCACGGTGAGCGTGCTGTGCGACGCCATGCTCGCCGCGGCACTGGCGCACTCCCGTACCGGGTGGCCGTTCGGGCCGCTGCTGCGGGACGAGCTGCGGGCCATGCCCGGCATCGGGTCGGCCGTGTGCGCGACCGGGGCGGTGATGGCGCTCGCGGTCGCCGTCGTCGGGCTGTGGGCGCTGCCCGTGTTCTGTCTGCCGCTGCTGCTCGCGCAGGTGTCCCTGCGGCGGTACGCGGCCGTGCGGACCACCTACCGGCAGACCATCGCCTCCCTCGCCCGGGCCACCGAGATAGCGGGGTACACGCCGGCCGGGCATGCTCGCAGGGTGGCCGCGCTCAGCCGGGCCGTCGGGCGGGACCTGGGGCTGAGCGAGCCCGAGCTCACCGTGCTCGAGTACGCGGCCCTCATGCACGACATCGGGCAGCTCAGCCTGGTCGATCCGGTGCCGGCCGGGGCCACGGCCGCGCTGCCCGCCGCCGAGCAGCGGCGGATCGCGCTGCTGGGCGGGGCCGTGGTACGGCAGACCGGGGTCGACCCCTCGGTCGCGGTCGTCGTGGAGCGGCAGGCCGACCCCTACCCGGAGCAGCCGGTCGCCGCCCGGATCGTACGGGCCGTGAACGCGTACGAGGAGAAGGTGCGCGACGCCGGGCCCGGCGGACCCCTGACGGCGCTGGAGGAGCTGCGGCTGGGGACCGCCGGGGACTACGCTCCCGACGTCGTCGAGGCGCTGGCCCGGGTGCTGTGGAACCAGAGGGGCGGCGCGATGGAGGTCCCCCCGGGTGTTTAGCTCCGGGGGAGCCTCAGGCAGGGTGGTGGCGGGCGACGGGCGGGATGGTCTGACCCTCCCTGTGGCTGGGTAACCCATGGGTAATGAGCGTCCTTCCAGCCGCACGTGGTTGGATGCGAAGGGAAGGGTGTCCGGGGGCACAGGCCAGCCCACCGAACGGAACTGGCAGGCGGGAATCGTGAGGATCTTCGGCAAGGGACGGCACCGGCCCTCCGCCTCCTGGCGGCAGGCCACCGACCGCGCGTTCACGCTGATCGGGGACGGCCGGTACGAGGACGCGGGCGCGCTGCTGACCCGGGCCGCGGACCTGGAGCCCTGGCTGTCGGAGTCCTGGTTCAACCTCGCCCTGCTGCACAAGTTCCGGCACGACTGGGAGCAGGCCAGGGCGGCGGGCCTCAGGGCTGTGGCCCTGCTCGACCGGGAGACCGGCGCACCCGACTGGTGGAACGTCGGCATCGCCGCCACCGCCCTGCAGGACTGGCCGCTGGCCCGGCGCGCCTGGCAGGCCTACGGGCTGCATGTGCCCGGCGGTGCCACGGCGTCCGGCGAGCCCGTCGGCATGGACCTCGGCAGCGCGGCCGTACGGCTGTCGCCGGAGGGCGAGGCCGAGGTGGTGTGGGGGAAGCGGCTGGATCCCGCGCGGATCGAGGTGCAGTCCATTCCACTGCCGTCCTCCGGGCGGCGCTGGGGCGAGGTCGTACTGCACGACGGCGTGCCGCACGGAGAGCGGACGACAGCCGCGGGGCACTCCTATCCGGTCTTCGACGAGATCGAGCTGTGGGCTCCCTCGCCGGTGCCGACCTGGGTGGTCCTCCTGGAGGCCGACACCGAGGCCGACCGGGACGCCCTGGAGCAGCTGGCGGCCGACGCCGGGTTCGCCGCGGAGGACTGGTCGTCGTCCGTGCGGCTGCTGTGCCGGCTGTGCTCGGAGTCGCGGATGCCGGCGGACGAGGGAGACGGGGAGCACCTGGATCCGCACGATCACAGCGAGCCCGGTCATCCGGGGCCGCTCGGCCATCGCACGGACGGGCAGCTGTGGGTGCCCGAGCGCGAGTGCGGGGTGGCTGCGCCGGCTTCGCTGGTGAGGGGGCTGCTGGACGGGTGGGTTGCGGACAGCCCGGACTCCAGGGACTGGCGGGATCTGGAAGAGGTCTGCTGAGCGGTCCCCGTACCCTGTATCAGCATCACCCCCCTGATTTTCCGAGGAAGGCGTACGTCGGTCATGGCGCAGCAGGACACCGATCAGCAGCACGCGGGCGTGCTCCCCGTGGACGACGAGGGCTTCGTCATCGACACGGAGGACTGCGAGGAGCGCGAGCAGGCATACCGCGCGCGCGGCACCTCGCGCCCCATCACGGTCGTGGGCAACCCGGTCCTGCACAAGGAGTGCAAGGACGTCACCACCTTCGACGGCGAACTGCTGAAGCTGGTCGACGACATGTTCGCCAGCCAGCGCACCGCCGAGGGCGTGGGCCTCGCCGCCAACCAGATCGGCGTCGATCTGAAGGTCTTCGTCTACGACTGCCAGGACGACGCGGGCGTCCGGCACGTCGGCGTCGTGTGCAACCCCGAGCTGGTGGAGCTGCCCGCCGAAAAGCGCCGGCTGGACGACAGCAACGAGGGCTGTCTGTCGGTGCCCACCGCGTACGCGCCGCTCGCGCGGCCGGACTACGCCGAGGTGACCGGACAGGACGAGCGGGGCAACCCGATCAAGGTGCGCGGCACCGGCTACTTCGCTCGGTGTCTGCAGCACGAGACGGACCACCTGTACGGATACCTCTACATCGACCGGCTCTCCAAGCGTGAACGCAAGGACGCGCTGCGGCAGATGGCCGAGAACGAGCCCCGCTATCCCGTGGTCGCGAACGGCTGACCGACCTCACCACTCTCCTGCGCACGGCGTCTGATCAGGGTTCCCTCCCCGATCAGGCGCCGTTCGTCTGTCCGTCGCACGTTCGAGCGCATACGGTCTGCCGGTGATCCAGAATCAGTCAGGAGAGAGGAGCATCTCGGCACTGTGGGGTAGCGAATGAAGCAAATCCGTTCCCAGAACGGTCAGTTGTAGTGCTGAATGGAAGTGCGGGGATATGCAACGGCGCACGCCCGGCACAGCGGGAGGGGCGTGCCCAACTGGCGGCTGAGAGGGGTTTGTTCGTGCCTGCTTTCCCACACAGCACCACATCGACCGCAACAGCGATCGCCGTCCCACCGTCGCTGTCTCTCCCGATGATCGAGGCAGCGTTTCCCAGGCAATTGCACCCGTATTGGCCCAGGCTCCAGGAGAAGACCCGCACCTGGCTCCTGGAAAAACGGCTCATGCCGGCGGACAAGGTTGAGGAATATGCCGACGGCCTGTGCTACACCGATCTCATGGCGGGGTACTACCTGGGTGCCCCGGACGAGGTGCTCCAGGCGATAGCGGACTACAGCGCGTGGTTCTTCGTCTGGGACGACCGCCACGACCGTGACATCGTCCACCGCCGGCCGGCGGCCTGGCGCCGGCTGCGCGGCCGCTTGCACGAGGCGCTCGATTCTCCCCGGAACCATCTGCACCACGAGGATCCCGTGGTCGCGGGGCTCGCGGACAGTGTGCTGCGGCTGTACTCGTTCCTGCCCCGCACCTGGAACGAGCGGTTCGCCCGGCACTTCCACGAGGTGATCGAGGCGTACGACCGGGAATTCCGCAACCGCACCGAGGGAATTGTGCCCACGGTCGAGGAGTATCTCGCGCTGCGCCGGCTCACGTTCGCGCACTGGATCTGGACCGACCTGCTGGAGCCGAGCGCCGGACAGGAACTCCCGGACGGCGTGCGGAAACATCCGGCATATCGGAGGGCGGCGCTGCTGAGTCAGGAATTCGCCGCCTGGTACAACGACCTCTGTTCGCTGCCCAAGGAAATCGCGGGCGATGAGGTCCACAATCTCGGAATCAGTCTCGTCACCCATGAGGGGCTGACGCTGGAAGAGGCAGTGGCGGAAGTACGGCGGCGGGTCGAGGAATGCATCACCGAATTCCTCGTCGCCGAACGGGAGGCCATGCGGTTCGCCGACGGCCTCGACGACGGAACGCTGCACGGCAAGGAACTGAGCATTGCCGTGCGCGCCTGCCTCACGAATATGCGGAACTGGTTCAGTTCCGTCTACTGGTTCCACCACGAATCCGGCCGTTACATGGTCGACAGCTGGGACGACCGGTCCACGCCCCCGTACGTCAACAACGAAGCGGCAGGTGAGAAATGACCGTCGAGTCTGTGAAGCCCGACGCCCCGGCCCACGCGTCGGAACTGCGCGAACCGCCCCTCGCGGGCGGCGGTGTCCCGCTCCTCGGCCACGGCTGGAAGCTGGTCCGCGACCCGCTGGCCTTCATGTCCCGGCTGCGCGACGACGGCGACGTCGTCCGGCTGAAGCTCGGCCCGAAGACGGTGTACGCCGTCACCACCCCGGCCCTCACCGGGGCCCTGGCGCTGAGCCCCGACTACAAGATCGACGGCCCGCTGTGGGAGTCCCTGGAAGGCCTGCTCGGCAAGGAGGGCGTGGCCACCGCCAACGGGCCCACCCACCGGCGCCAGCGGCGCACCATCCAGCCCGCCTTCCGGCTCGACGCCATCCCGGCGTACGGGCCGATCATGGAGGAGGAGGCGCATGCGCTGACCGAGCGCTGGAAGCCCGGCGAGACCATCGACTGCACCTCCGAGTCCTTCCGGGTCGCCGTGCGCATCGCGGCCCGGTGCCTGCTGCGCGGCGAGTACATGGACGAGCGGGCCGAGCGGCTGTGCGTCGCGCTCGCCACCGTGTTCCGCGGTATGTACCAGCGCATGGTCATGCCGCTCGGACCGCTGTACAAACTGCCGCTCCCTGCCAACCGGGAATTCAACCGGGCACTGGCCGATTTGCATCTCCTGGTCGACGAGATCGTGGCCGAGCGCCGGGCATCCGGTCAAAAGCCGGACGATTTGCTGACGGCGTTGCTGGAGGCGAAGGACGACAATGGCGACCCCATCGGGGAACAGGAGATCCACGACCAGGTCGTCGCGATACTCACCCCCGGAAGCGAAACGGTGGCATCCACGATCATGTGGCTGCTCCAGGTGCTCGCCGAGCATCCGGAACACGCGGACAAGGTCCGGGACGAAGTTGAATCCGTGACCGGCGGGCGGCCCGTCGCATTCGAGGACGTCCGGCGGCTCACGCACACGAACAATGTCGTCGTCGAGGCGATGCGTTTGCGTCCGGCCGTATGGATACTGACGCGGCGCGCCGTCACCGACACGGAACTCGGCGGCTATCGCATTCCGGCCGGTGCGGACATCATCTACAGTCCGTATGCGATCCAGCGCGATCCGCGTTCGTATGCGGACAACCTGAAGTTCGACCCCGACCGGTGGCTTCCGGAACGCGTCAAGGACGTACCGAAATACGCCATGAGCCCGTTCAGCGTGGGCAACCGCAAGTGCCCGAGCGACCACTTCTCGATGGCCCAGCTGTCGCTGATCACGGCGGCGGTGGCGACCAGGTACCGCTTCGAGCAGGTGGCCGGGTCCAACGACACGACCCGGGTGGGCATCACGCTGCGCCCGCACCAGCTGCTGCTCAGGCCGGTACCGAGGTGACGGCCGGGCGCGCGTTCAGGCGGCCTGAGGCCCTCTGAACGTGCGCCGGTAGGCGTTCGGGGTCGTTCCCAGCGCCCGTACGAACTGATGGCGCAGCGCGGCCGCGGTCCCGAACCCCGTGCGGCCCGCGATCGCGTCCACCGTCTCGTCCGTCGCCTCCAGCAACCGCTGGGCCAGCAGCACCCGTTGGCGCAGGATCCAGCGGTACGGAGTCGTCCCCGTCTCCTGCTGGAAGCGGCGGGCGAAGGTGCGCGGGGACATCAGGGCGCGGGCGGCGAGCTGCTCGACGGTCACCTCCTGGTCGAGGTTGCGCTCCATCCACACCAGCACCTCGGCGACCGTGTCGCACTCGGAGGCGGGCAGCGGCCGCTCGATGTACTGGGCCTGGCCCCCGTCGCGGTGCGGCGGCACGACCATCCGCCGGGCGATCCGGTTGGCGACCTCCGGCCCCTGCTCCTTGCGCACGATGTGCAGACAGGCGTCGATGCCGGCGGCGGTGCCGGCCGAGGTGATCACCGGGTCCTCGTCGACGTAGAGCACGTCCGGTTCGACGGCCGCCCGCGGATACTGCCGGGACAGCTCGGCCGCGTGCCGCCAGTGCACGGCACAGCGCCGCCCGTCCAGCAGCCCCGCGGCGCCCAGTACGAAGACGCCGGAGCACACGCTCAGCACCCGCGCACCCCGGTCCACGGCCCGGCTCAGGGTATCGAGCAGCTCCGGTGGGAAGGTCCGGGACTCGTACCCCGCCCCGGCCGGTACGGCGATCAGATCGGCCGTCTCCAGCCGCTCCAGTCCGTGCTCGACCTGCATCGAGAAGCCGGCGTTGGAGCGCAGCACCGGCCCCTCGGCCGAGGCGACCGCGAAGTCGTACACGGGCAGTCCGTCGTCGCTGCGGTCGATGCCGAAGACCTCGCAGATGACGCCGAGTTCGAAGGGATTCACGCCGTCGACGAGGACGGCGGCCACGTTCTGCAGCATGCTCCCCAGTGTGCCTCAGGAGTGGCAGTAATTCGAGGTTCTACGGCAGACCTGCCACTGTTGGTAAGGAGTATCCGGCGCGACAGTGGTGTCCATGAACGCGAACCAGATCGAAGCCCTGATCGGAATGCTGGCCGTCCTCGCACTCTTCGCGATCATGGTCCTCCCCGCACTGATCGGCATCGCCCACGACCGGCGCGTCGACCGACAGCTCAGGGAGGCCCAGGACCACGACAGGGAGAAGGAGGATCAGAAGTCCTCGTCCAGGTCGACGGTGCCCTCCACCGCCACCTGGTACGCCGAGGGACGCCGCTCGAAGAAGTTGGTGAGCTCCTGAACCCCCTGGAGCTCCATGAAGGAGAAGGGGTTCTCGGAGCCGTACACCGGGGCGAAGCCGAGGCGCGTGAGGCGCTGGTCGGCGACGCACTCCAGGTACTGCCGCATCGAGTCGGTGTTCATGCCCGGGAGGCCGTCACCGCACAGGTCGCGCGCGAACTGCAGCTCGGCCTCGACGGCCTCCCGCAGCATGTCGGTGACCTGCTGCTGGAGCGCGTCGTCGAACAGCTCCGGCTCCTCCTTGCGGACGGTGTCCACGATGTCGAAGGCGAAGCTCATGTGCATCGTCTCGTCACGGAACACCCAGTTGGTGCCGGTGGCCAGGCCGTGCAGCAGGCCCCGGCTGCGGAACCAGTAGACGTAGGCGAAGGCGCCGTAGAAGAACAGGCCCTCGATGCACGCGGCGAAGCAGATGAGGTTGAGCAGGAAGCGGCGGCGGTCGGCCTGGGTCTCCAGGCGGTCGATCGACTCCACCGAGTCCATCCACTTGAAGCAGAACTCGGCCTTCTCGCGGATGGAGGGGATGTTCTCGACCGCAGCGAAGGCCGCCGCGCGGTCCTCCGGGTCGGGGAGGTAGGTGTCCAGCAGCGTCAGGTAGAACTGGACGTGGACGGCCTCCTCGAAGAGCTGACGGCTCAGGTACAGCCGGGCCTCGGGGGAGTTGATGTGCTTGTAGAGCGTCAGCACCAGGTTGTTGGCCACGATCGAGTCGCCCGTCGCGAAGAAGGCGACCAGACGGCCGATCAGGTGCTGCTCACCCTGTGACAGTTTGGCGAGATCCGACACGTCCGAATGGAGGTCGACCTCCTCCACGGTCCAGGTGTTCTTGATGGCGTCCCGGTAGCGCTCGTAGAAGTCCGGGTAGCGCATGGGGCGCAGGGTCAGCTCGAAGCCCGGGTCGAGGAGATTCTGGTTACGGGTGGACATCACTGACAGGCCTCGCAGGACTCGGGGTTTTCCAGGGAGCAGGCGACCGCCTCGTCGGGGGTCGGCTGCTGTACAGGGGTGGTGGCTTGCGCTGCGCGGGCGATGCGGGTCGCCGGGCGGGAGCGGAGGTAGTACGTCGTCTTCAGGCCCTGCTTCCAGGCGTACGCGTACATCGAGGAGAGTTTGCCGATGGTCGGCGTCTCCATGAACAGGTTCAGCGACTGGGACTGGTCCAGGAACGGCGTGCGGGCGGCCGCCATGTCGATCAGGCCGCGCTGCGGGATCTCCCACGCCGTGCGGTAGAGCCGCCGTACGTCCTCGGGGATCCAGGCGAAGTCCTGCACCGAGCCGTTCGCCTCGCGCAGCGCCTCACGGCTGCGGGCGTCCCAGACGCCGAGGTCCTTGAGGTCCTGCACCAGATACGAGTTGACCTGGAGGAACTCGCCGGACAGCGTCTCGCGCTTGAAGAGGTTCGACACCTGCGGCTCGATGCACTCGTACACACCGGCGATCGAGGCGATCGTGGCGGTGGGCGCGATCGCCAGGAGCAGGGAGTTGCGCAGGCCCGTTTCGGCGATACGCGCCCGCAGCGCCGCCCAGCGCTCCGGCCAGGCCGGCTCGACGCCGTAGTGGTCGGGGTGCAGAACACCCTTCGCGGTACGGGTCTTCTGCCAGGCCGGCAGCGGGCCGCTCCGCTCGGCCAGGTCGGCGGAGGCCTCGTACGCGGCGAGCATGATGCGCTCGGCGATGCGGGTGGAGAGGGCCTTGGCCTCGGGTGAGTCGAAGGGCAGGCGCAGCTTGAAGAAGACGTCCTGCAGGCCCATCGCGCCGAGGCCGACCGGACGCCACTCGGCGTTGGACCGGCCCGCCTGCTCGGTCGGGTAGAAGTTGATGTCCACGACGCGGTCGAGGAAGGTGACGGCGGTACGGACGGTGGCATCCAGCCGCTCCCAGTCGATGCCGCCGGTCGCCGGATCGGCGAAGGCGCCCAGGTTGACCGAACCCAGGTTGCAGACCGCCGTCTCCCCGTCGTCGGTGACCTCCAGGATCTCCGTGCAGAGGTTGGAGGAGTGGACCACGTGACCCGGCTCGGCGGTCTGGTTGGCGGTGCGGTTGGCGGCGTCCTTGAAGGTCATCCAGCCGTTGCCGGTCTGCGCGAGGGTGCGCATCATCCGGCCGTAGAGGTCACGGGCCGGGATGGTCTTCTTGGCGAGGCCTGCCGCCTCCGCCCTGCGGTACGCCGCGTCGAACTCCTCGCCCCACAGGTCGACCAGCTCGGGCACGTCGGACGGCGAGAACAGCGACCACTGCTCGTCGGCGTCGACCCGGCGCATGAACTCGTCCGGGATCCAGTGCGCGAGGTTGAGGTTGTGGGTGCGCCGGGCGTCCTCGCCGGTGTTGTCACGCAGCTCCAGGAACTCCTCGATGTCGGAGTGCCAGGTCTCCAGGTAGACCGCCGCCGCGCCCTTGCGCCGCCCGCCCTGGTTCACCGCGGCGACCGAGGCGTCGAGGGTCTTCAGGAACGGGACGATGCCGTTGGAGTGGCCGTTCGTGCCGCGGATCAGGGAGCCGCGGGAGCGGATGCGGGAGTACGCGATGCCGATGCCGCCGGCGTGCTTGGAGAGGCGGGCGACCTGGTGGTAGCGGTCGTAGATGGAGTCCAGCTCGTCCTTGGGGGAGTCGAGGAGGTAGCAGGACGACATCTGGGGGTGTCGCGTACCGGAGTTGAAGAGCGTGGGGGAGGACGGGAGGTAGTCGAGGCGGCTCATGAGCCGGTAGAGCGCGGCGACTTCGTCCACGGAGCGGATCGTGTCGTCCTCGGCGAGGCCGGCGGCGACGCGCAGCAGGAAGTGCTGGGGCGTCTCGACGACCTTGCGCGTGTGGGGGTGCCGGAGGAGATAGCGGCTGTGCAGGGTGCGCAGGCCGAAGTAGCCGAAGCGGTCGTCGGCTTCGGGGTCGACGAGAGCGTCGAGGCGGTCGGCGTGGATGCGCACGAACTCGGCGGTGCGGTCGGCGATCAGGCCCTCGCGGTGTCCGACGGCGACGGACTCGGTGAAGGACGTGACGCCCTGGGAGGCGGCCTCGGCGGCGATGCTGATCGTCAGCAGGCGGGCGGCCAGCCGGGAGTAGGCGGGGTCCTCGGAGATGAGGCCGGCGGCCGCCTCGGTGGCCAGCTCGCGCAACTCCGTGTCGTCCGCCCGGGAGGACCGGCCGCGCAGCGCGGCGGCGGCGACCCGTCCGGGGTCGGCGTCGGGGAGGTCGGCGGTCAGCTCGGTCAGGGTCCGCAGCAGTGCGGCTCCGGGACCGTCGGTCTCCGCCGGAGTCGCTGAGGCCGGTTCGGCTGGCGCGATGGTCACGTGGGGCTCTCCCTCGCTCGGCACAGGGCCTTGCGGAGGGCAGGGGGCAGCTCACGAGCGCACACGGCGTCGCGTCCACCGGCCCATTCCACGAGGCCCGGACGTCATGGCACCCGGGCCGGATGGCCGGGCGCACTGTCGGCAGGTCCTCGGACTGACTCTCGTACGACGGCATGCGGGCATACGTGTACGAGTACACCGTTGCGGGACAGTTCCGGATTCGCACCGGATTCCCCTGCGGCGACAGCGAGCATGAGCATACATCTTGTGCCGGGTTCGCGGAGCACCACCAGATGTTGTGTCTCGCTGGTTTCAGAGCGTCAACTGGTAGGTGAGGAGAGTGATGTCGTCCAGGTGCGGGACCGGATTCCAGTCCCGCTCTGGTGTACGGACGAAGCCGAGGCGTTCGTAGATCCGGTGGGCGGTGTGCATGGTGCGCTGGGTCGACAGGACGATGCGGGTGCAGCCGTCGGTGGCCCGTGCGCGGGCTGTGCAGGTGCGGACGAGGGCCTCGCCGGCGCCGCGGCCTCGCGCCTCCTGAGCCACGGCCAGCATGCGTATCTCGGCTTCGCCGGGGCCCGCGATGTCGGCCATGGGGCCGCCGGACGGTACGAAGGTCACGCCGCCCAGGACGTGCCCGTCCGCCACGGCGACCAGGACGTCTGCGGCGGCGGCTCGCTTGGCCACGTCTCTCAGTTCGACGAGGTATTCGTCGCTCTCGCCGAAGTCGAGGAGGCCGTCCTGGAGGTAGGCCTGGGCGGTGATTTCGCCGATGAGCTCGTACTCGTCGGGCACTGCCTGCCGGATCGTGATGTCCATGAAGGCGAGTGTGCCGGAGGGGTACGACAGCGGGCCGCCGAGTTTCTTGCTCTCGGCGGCCCGCTGGGGGTTTCGTGTGGTCAGTGAGCGGAACCGGCAGTTGCCGGCGGCAGCTCCACCTTCACCCCCGGGTCGCCCGCCTCACCCGTGTAGTCCTCCGGGCTGGTCTCGTCCACGCCCTCGGGGGCGTTCGCCGCCTTCAGGGCGAAGGTGAGGACCACCGTCACGACCAGGTTCAGGACGAACGCCGTCAGGCCGATGTACCCGATCTCCCCGATCCCCGGGATCTCCGCCGACGAGCCGCCGAAGTGCTTCTGCGTCGGCGAGGCCACACCGTACGCGGCGACCGTGCCGTAGATCATGCCGACCGCCCAGCCGGCGAGCAGTGCCCAGCGGTGGAACCAGCGGGTGAACAGGCCGCCGACCAGGGCCGGGAAGGTCTGCAGGATCCAGATGCCGCCCAGGAGCTGGAAGTTGATCGCGACGGTCTTGTCCATGCCGAGGACGAAGATCAGCGCGCCCACCTTCACCAGCAGGGACACCAGCTTGGAGACCTTGGTCTCCTGTGCGGGCGTGGCGTCCGGCTTCAGGAAGTCCTTGTAGATGTTCCGGGTGAAGAGGTTGGCCGCCGCGATCGACATGATCGCCGCCGGCACCAGCGCGCCGATGCCGATCGCCGCGAAGGCGACGCCCGTGAACCAGTCCGGGAACATGTTCTCGAAGAGCTGGGGGATCGCCAGCTGGCCGTTCTCCACCTTGATGCCGGCCGCGATCGCCATGAAACCGAGCAGGCCGAGCAGGCCGAGCATCAGCGAGTACAGCGGCAGGATCGTGGAGTTGCGGCGGATGACGTCCCGGCTGCGGCTGGACAGCACGGCCGTCACGCTGTGCGGGTACATGAACAGCGCGAGCGCCGAGCCCAGCGCCAGGGTGGCGTACGTCCACTGCGAGCCGCCGGCCGGGACGAGTCCGCCCGCGCCCGCTTCCGTGTACTTGTCGCTCGCCGCGGCGAAGATGTCGTCGAAGCCGCCCAGCTTGATCGGGATGTAGATGATCGCGACGGCGATGACGAGGTAGATCAGCGTGTCCTTCACGAACGCGATCAGGGCCGGCGCGCGCAGACCCGACGAGTACGTGTAGGCGGCCAGCACACCGAAGGCGATCAGCAGCGGCAGGTCCTTGATGAACCAGTGCGTGTTCTCGCCGCCGCCGACGCCCAGGACGTCCAGCACGGCCTGGATGCCGACCAGCTGGAGCGCGATGTACGGCATCGTGGCGAGGATGCCGGTCACCGCCACCGCCAGCGACAGGCTCTTGGAGCCGAAGCGGCCGCGGACGAAGTCCGAGGTGGTGACGTACCCGTGCTTGTGCGAGACCGACCACAGCCGCGGCAGGAAGACGAACATCATCGGGTAGATGAGGATCGTGTAGGGCACGGCGAAGAAGCCGGCCGCGCCCGCCGCGTAGATCGCCGCCGGGACCGCCACGAACGTATAGGCGGTGTAGAGGTCACCGCCGAGCAGGAACCAGGTGATCCAGGTGCCGAACGACCGGCCACCCAGACCCCATTCGTCGAGGCTGTGCTCGTTCTCCGCCTTGCGCCAGCGTGCGGCCAGGAAACCCATGACCGTCACGGCGACGAAGAAGAGGATGAAGACGGCGAGTGCGACGCCGTTCACACCGTCCTTCATGAGCCGGCACCCCTCTCGGACTTGCGGGCGCGCTGGTCACGCTGCCACAGCTGGTACGCGATCATCGTCAGGACCGTGGAGATGATCACCCAGGCCATCTGGTACCAGTAGAAGAACGGGATGCCGATGAAGGCCGGGTCGGTCTTGGCGTACGAACCGACCCACAGCATCGCCACAAAGGGCGCTATGAGGCAGAGGGCGATGACGACGCGCACCGGCGTCACCACCGCCGCTCTGTTCACTTCTGGGGCTTGTGACATCTGGTGGACTCCGTCCCCTCACTGATCACCTGGGTAATGCGCAGGCAATCTAGGTCACGGTGTCGCACATTCGGAACCCCTCGTTCACATATCGGTACTCAGCAGCATCGGAAGCCTTGCCGTGGGTCCCTTTCCCGCCGATATGTCCGCATTCGCTCGAATTCCCGTCGGGACAGCACCTCCGCCTCCGGACGGTCCTTGCGGAGGTGCGCGACATAGCGGTCGTAGGCCGACTCGTCGGTCAGCTCCCGCACGTACCAGTGCACCCCGCTAATCACGCGGCGCAGCAGTGCCGAGGGCCGCATGGCGCTCCTCCTCCTTCTCCTCCCGGGTGGGGAACAGCCCGGCCGGCGCGACGATCTTCGACTCCACGTACGGCGCCTCGCTGAGCGTGGACAGCGCGGGGCGCCGGACGTGCCGGACGCAGACCCGGGTCGCGTCCACGATCACGACGACGATCAGGAGGGCGAGTACGGCGGACAGGACGCCGTCCACCGTGGAGTTGGTGACGACGGTGTGCATGTCGTCCATGGTCTTGGCCGGCGGCAGGATCTCCCCGCGGTCGATGGCGTCCTGGAACACCTGACGCTGCTTGAAGAAGCCGACCTTGGGGTCACTGGAGAACACCTTCTGCCAGCTGGCGGTCAGGGTGACCGTCGCGTCCCAGGCGAGCGGAATGCCGGTGATCCAGGCCCACTTGAGGCGGCCGGACTTCACCAGCAGGGTGGTGCAGACGGCGAGGGCGACCGCCGCCAGCAGCTGGTTGGAGATGCCGAAGATCGGGAACAGCTGGTTGATGCCGCCGAGCGGTTCGTGGACGCCCACCCAGAGGAAGTAGCCCCACAGACCGCAGACGATCGCGCTGGTGATGACCAGGCCCGGCTTCCAGCTGACGTTCTTGAAGGGCTTGTAGACGTTGCCGAGGGTGTCCTGGAGCATGAAGCGGCCCACGCGGGTGCCGGCGTCCAGCGCGGTCAGGATGAACAGCGCCTCGAACATGATCGCGAAGTGATACCAGAACGCCTTGAGGCCTCCGCCGGTCACCTCGGAGAAGATCTGCGAGACGCCCACGGCGAGGGTGGGCGCACCGCCGGTGCGGGACAGCAGGGTCGACTCCTCGACGCTCTCCGCGGCCTCGGCGAGGTCGGCGGGGGATATCTGGTAACCCCAACTGCCCACCACCTGCGAGGCGTTCTCGACCGTCGTACCGATGACACCGGAGGGCGCGTTCATCGCGAAGTACAGGCCCGGATCGATGATGCTGGCCGCGACCAGCGCCATCACGGCGACCGACGACTCCATCAGCATGGAGCCGTAGCCGATCATCCGGACCTGCGTCTCCTTCTGGATCATCTTCGGCGTCGTACCGGAGGAGATCAGCGAGTGGAAGCCGGAGAGCGCACCGCAGGCGATGGTGATGAAGACGAACGGGAAGAGCGAGCCCGCGAAGACCGGGCCGTCGCCGCGCGAGGCGAAGTCGGTGACCGCGTCCATCTTCAGCGTCGGCAGCGCCATGACGACACCGAGGGCGAGCAGCACGATCGTGCCGATCTTCATGAAGGTGGACAGATAGTCGCGGGGTGCGAGCAGCATCCACACCGGCAGGATCGAGGCGATGAAGCCGTACGCCACCAGCCAGATCACCAGCGTGGAAGGGGCGAGGGTGAAGGTGTCGGCCCAGGAGGACTCGGCGACCCAGCGGCCCGCGACCAGTGCGAGCAGCAGCAGTGCGACGCCGATGAGGGAGACCTCGGCGACCCGGCCCGGCCTGAGGACCCGCAGGTAGAAGCCCATCAGCAGCGCGATCGGGATGGTCATCGCGATGGAGAAGGTGCCCCACGGGGAGGCCGCGAGGGCGTTGACGACGACCAGCGCCAGCACGCCGAGCAGGATGATCATGATGGCGAACGCGGCGAGCAGTGCGGCGGCGCCGCCGAACGGGCCGATCTCCTCGCGTGCCATCTGGCCCAGCGACCGTCCGTCGCGCCGGGTGGAGAAGAACAGCACCACCATGTCCTGCACCGCGCCCGCGAAGATGACGCCGACGATGATCCAGATCGTGCCGGGGAGATATCCCATCTGCGCGGCGAGCACGGGGCCGACGAGCGGGCCGGCGCCGGCGATCGCCGCGAAGTGGTGGCCGAGCAGGACACGGCGGTCGGTGGGGTGGAAGTCGATGCCGTTGTCGAGGCGTTCGGCCGGGGTGGCGCGGGTCTTGTCGACCTTGAGGACCTTGTACGCGATGAACTTGGCGTAGAAGCGGTAGGCGATCGCGTACGTGCCGAGGGCGGCGGCGACCATCCACGCCGCCGAGACCTCCTCCCCGCGCGAGAGCGCGAGCACGGTCCAGCCGGCGGCGCCGACCAGTGCAACGAGGGTCCAGATGACGATGGTTCGGGCATTCGCTGTGCGCACGGGCGGTCCTCCCGACGTATGCGATGACGGGAGGACCGTAGGGCAGGAATGTGATCTGCGCTACACCCTGAGCGCTACTCCTGTGGACGCTTCAACCTCGCCACGAACTTGTAGCGGTCGCCGCGATACACCGACCGCACCCACTCCACCGGCTTCCCGTCCCGGTCCAGCGAGTGCCGGGACAGCATCAGCATGGGCAGCCCCACGTCGGTGCCGAGCAGTCCCGCCTCCCGCGGAGTCGCCAGCGACGTCTCGATGGTCTCCTCGGCCTCCGCGAGATGGACGTCGTACACCTCGGCGAGGGCGGTGTAGAGGGACGTGTACTTGACGAGGCTGCGGCGCAGCGCCGGAAAGCGCTTCGCGCTCAGGTGGGTCGTCTCGATGGCCATCGGCTCGCCGTTGGCCATGCGCAGCCGCTCGATGCGCAGCACGCGTCCGCCGGGGGAGATGTCGAGGAGGCCGGCGAGGGTGTCGTCCGCGGTGATGTAGCCGATGTCCAGCAGCTGTGAGGTCGGCTCCAGGCCCTGCGCGCGCATGTCCTCGGTGTACGAGGTGAGTTGCAGCGCCTGGGACACCTTCGGCTTGGCGACGAACGTGCCCTTGCCCTGGATGCGCTCCAGCCGGCCCTCGACCACCAGCTCCTGCAGCGCCTGCCGCACGGTGGTGCGGGAGGTGTCGAACTCCGCGGCCAGGGTGCGCTCGGGCGGGACCGGTGTGCCGGGCGGCAGTGTCTCCGTCATGTCGAGCAGGTGCTTCTTCAGGCGGTAGTACTTGGGCACGCGCGCCGTACGGACGGGCGCCCCGTTCTCGTTCTCCGCACTGCTGACGTCAGTGCTCATGCTCCGCCTTCCCGGCTCCTGTACCGACACGACGGACGTCCGTCGGTCACGGCTCACATCGTGGCACGGCTGCGCGCGAGAGGTTCCCCGCACGTTCCGTGATCCCCTTGTATACCGTCGACGCCTCCGTTGGTCTAGTCCACCACGTCCAAGTGGTCTACCCGAAGTGTGCCGCGTGGAGTCGCTGTTTTCGACGGGTTCTTACTTAAAGGTTCCTGCATATGTAGGTCCCATAACGGCTGGTCGGGCCCTACACGAGACCCTTGACACGCCCTATGGTCTGGGCCAAGCTCCCCGTACTGGTCTACACCATTGGTCCAGGTCCCGGCCCCAGGGCGGTACGTCAGTCACCGCGGGGACGAGGGGGGTTTGTGGCATCCCTGAGGAGGGTGGCGTGAAGCGCAAGCTGATATCCGCGATCGGTGTCGCGGCAATGATGGTCTCCATTGCGGCGTGCGGGGGCGACAACGGCGACGAGGGCAAGACCGGAGCGGACGGCTACGCGGGCCAGACGCTCACCGTGTGGGTGATGGACGGCTCCTCGCCCGACCAGTGGCAGAAGGACGTCGCCGCGGCCTTCGAGAAGAAGACCAAGGCGAAGGTCAAGTTCGAGGTCCAGCAGTGGAACGGCATCCAGCAGAAGCTGACCACCGCCCTGTCCGAGGAGAACCCGCCGGACGTCTTCGAGATCGGCAACACCCAGACCCCGGCCTACGCCAAGACCGGCGGCCTCGCCGACCTCGCCGACCTCAAGTCGGAGATCGGCGCCGACTGGACCGAGGCCCTGAACAACTCCTCGGTCTACGAGGGCAAGCAGTACGCGGCGCCGTGGTACTTCGCCAACCGCGTCGTCATGTACAACAAGAAGGTCTGGGCCGACGCCGGCATCAAGGACACGCCCAAGACCCGCGACGAGTTCTACGACGCCCTGAAGACCATCGGCGACAAGACCGACGCCGAGCCGATCTACCTGCCCGGCCAGAACTGGTACCACTTCGTCGGCCTCGTCGTCGGCGAGGGCGGTGAACTGGTCAAGAAGGAAGGCGACAAGTACGTCTCCAACCTCGACGACCCGAAGGTCGCCGCCGCCATGGAGACGTACAAGAAGTTCCAGGCCCTCTCCAAGGCGCCCAAGGACAAGGACGAGGCCACCCCGCAGCAGGGCGAGGTCTTCGCCAAGGGCAACGTCGGCGCCGTCATCGCGATGGGCTGGGAGGCCGGCATCGCGGTCGAGGCCAACCCCAAGATCGAGAAGGAGATCGGCTACTTCACCATCCCCGGTGACACGGCCGACAAGCCCGAGGGCGTCTTCCTCGGTGGCTCCAACCTCGCGGTCGCCGCGGGCAGCGAGAAGCAGGAGCTCGCCCAGGAGTTCCTGAAGATCGCCCTGTCGGACAAGTACGAGGGCCAGCTGGCCAAGCTCAACGGCGTCATCCCGAACAAGGAGTCGCTCCAGTCCAACCTGGCGGGCAACGCCCCCGCCGAGGCAGCCGCGCCGGCCGCCGCGGGCGGTGGCACCACGCCGCTGATCCCGGAGTGGGCCGCCGTCGAGAACGCGCCCAACCCGATCAAGACCTACATGACCGCCGTCCTCAACGGCAAGTCCCCGGCCGAGGCCGCGGCGCAGGTCGAGGACGAGTTCAACAAGCGGCTGTCACAGGAGAGCTGAGCGCCGGTGCTCATGCCGGGGCGGGGGCCGCGCGTGCGCCGTACGGCCCCCGTTCCCGCTCCTGCTCCCGCTGACGGGACACCGTAGGTCGAGAAGAGAGATCGCGAGCATGACCGTGCAGACCGAACGGCCGCCCTCCGGTCCGGTCGATGTCCACAAGCCGGACGACCGGGAACCCCGCAGGCCTCCGCAGCGCGGCGGCGCCCTCGCCCCGTATCTGTTGCTGCTGCCGGCCTGCGTGGCCACCGTGCTGCTGCTGGGCTGGCCGCTGCTGAAGGACGTACTGCTGTCGTTCCAGAACCTCAACATGGCGCAGCTGATCCAGCACGTCACCGAGTGGAACGGAATCGACAACTACAAGGAGACCCTCACCGGAGGGGACTTCTGGCGGGTCACCCTGCGCTCGATCCTGTTCACGGCGGTGAACGTCGTCCTGATCATGATCTTCGGCGCCCTGATCGGCCTGTTGCTCGCCCGCCTGGGCAAGCGGATGCGGGTCACGCTGATGATCGGGCTGGTGCTGGCCTGGGCGATGCCCGTGGTCGCCGCGACCACCGTCTACCAGTGGCTGTTCGCCCAGCGCTTCGGCGTCGTCAACTGGGTGCTCGACAAGCTCGGCTGGCACTCCATGGCCGACTACAGCTGGACCAGCAGCCAGATGTCGACGTTCTTCGTCGTCACCGTGCTGATCGTCTGGATGTCGATCCCCTTCGTCGCGCTCAACCTCTACGCCGCGACCACCACCATCCCGGACGAGCTCTACGAGGCCGCCGCCCTCGACGGGGCCGGTGCCTGGCGGAGCTTCACCACCGTCACGTTCCCGTTCCTGCGTCCGTTCCTCTACGCCACCACGTTCCTGGAGATCATCTGGGTCTTCAAGGCGTTCGTGCAGGTCTACGCCTTCAACGGTGGCGGCCCCGACCGGCTGACGGAGATCCTGCCCGTCTACGCCTACATCGAGGGCGTCGGCAACCAGCACTACGGCAGGGGCGCGGCGATCGCCGTCCTGACCATCCTGATCCTGCTCGCTCTGACCGCGTACTACCTGCGGATCGTGCTCAAGCAAGAGGAGGACGAGCTGTGAAGCGCTCGCTCTTCGGCCGCCTGTGGCCCAACGTCACGGCCGTCGTGCTGTTCATCGGTTTCGTCTTCCCCGTGTACTGGATGTTCGCGACGGCGTTCAAGCCGACCGGCGACATCATCTCGGAGGACCCGGTCTGGTTCCCCACCGATGCCACCTTCGAGCACTTCAAGACCGCGACCGACGCCGACAACTTCTGGACGTTCGTCACCAACTCGCTGGTCGTCACGGTGCTCGCGGTCGTCTTCTCGCTGCTCATCGCGCTCGCCGGGGCCTTCGCCCTGGCCCGTATGCGGTTCAAGGGACGGCGCGGCTTCATCGTCGGCTTCATGATGGCGCAGATGGCGCCGTGGGAAGTCATGGTCATCGCGATCTACATGATCGTGCGGGACGCGTCGATGCTGAACAGCCTGGTTCCGCTGACGCTCTTCTACACGATGATGATCCTGCCCTTCACCATCCTGACGCTGCGCGGCTTCGTCGCCGCAGTGCCCCGGGAGCTGGAGGAGTCGGCGATGGTCGACGGCTGCACCCGCGGCCAGGCCTTCCGCAAGGTCATCTTCCCGCTGCTCGCGCCCGGCCTGATGGCCACCTCGATGTTCGGCTTCATCACCGCCTGGAACGAGCTCCCGCTCGTCCTGGTCGTCAACAAGGAGGCCGAGGCGCAGACGCTGCCGCTGTGGCTCACCAGCTTCCAGAGCGTCTTCGGCAACGACTGGGGCGCGACCATGGCCGCCTCGTCCCTCTTCGCCATCCCGATCCTGATCCTCTTCGTCTTCCTGCAGCGCAAGGCCGTCAGTGGTCTGACCGCCGGCGCCGTGAAGGGATAACGCCCTCCATGACGACATTCGCCAGCGATACCGACACGCTCACCCGTGACGCGCTGACGGTCCTCCAGCCCGGCTTCACCGGCACCGCGGCCCCCGACTGGCTGCTGCGCCGCATCGGCGAGGGCCTCGCCTCCGTCGGTCTGTTCGGCCGCAACATCGCATCGCCCGAGCAACTCGCCGCCCTGACCGCCCAGTTGCGCGCCGAACGCGACGACGTCCTGGTCGCCGTCGACGAGGAGGGCGGCGACGTCACCCGCCTGGAGGTCCGTACCGGCTCCTCCTTCCCCGGCAACCACGCCCTCGGCGCGGTGGACGACGTGGACCTGACGACGGAGGTGGCTGCCGAGCTCGGACGCCGACTGGCAGCCTGCGGGGTCAACTTCAACTGGGCCCCGTCGGCGGACGTCAACTCCAACCCCGGCAACCCGGTCATCGGGGTCCGCTCCTTCGGCGCCGACCCCGCCCTGGTCGCCCGGCACACCGCCGCCTACGTCACCGGCCTGCAGTCCGCCGGCGTCGCCGCCTGCACCAAGCACTTCCCCGGCCACGGCGACACGGCCGTCGACTCCCACCACGCCCTGCCCCGCATCGACGCGGACGCCACCGTGCTCGGCGACCGCGAACTGGCCCCGTTCCGCGCCGCCATAGCCGCCGGTACGAAGGCGGTGATGAGCGCCCACATCCTGGTCCCGGCCCTGGACCCGGACCGCCCGGCAACCCTGTCGGGCACGGTCCTGACGGACCTGCTGCGCCGCGACCTCGGCTACGACGGCCTGATCGTCACCGACGGCATGGAAATGCGGGCCATCTCGGGCACGTACGGCATCGAACGCGGCAGCGTCCTCGCCGTCGCGGCCGGCGCCGACGCGATCTGCGTGGGCGGCGGCCTGGCCGACGACGAGACGGTACGGCGGTTGCGCGACGCCCTGGTGGCGGGGGTGCGCGCCGGTGAACTCCCCGAGGAGCGGCTCGCGGACGCGGCGGAACGAGTGCGCAAACTGGCGCGGTGGACGGCGACGTCGGCCGCGAAGGCGGACGGTGCCGACAGCGAGGTGGGCCTGCGTGCGGCCCGCCGCGCGCTGAAGGTGACCGGCGCGGGCCCCTTCACCCCGCTCACCGCGCCCCCCTATGTCGCCGCCCTCACCCCCGTCGCCAACATCGCTGTCGGCGACGAGACCCCCTGGGGCGTGACCGCGGAGCTGGCGGCTCTGCTGCCCGGCACCGAGGCCGGCACCTTCGCGGGGGAGGAGGCGGGACCCGCGGCCCTCGAGGCAGCCGGCCCCCGCCGCATCGTGGCCGTCGTCCGCGACGAACACCGCCACCCGTGGATGGCAGCTGCCCTCGACACCCTCCTCACGGCACGCCCCGACACGATCGTGGTCGAGATGGGCGTCCCCCAGGCGGCTCCCCGAGGCGCCCTCCACATAGCCACCCACGGCGCATCCCGCGCAAGCGGCCGAGCAGCGGCGGAACTCATCGCGGGCACGTAGCGCGCAGCTGCGGGCAGTCGTGCCTCCCCCAGTGCCTTAAGGGCCTGGGAGGTGCCCCCAGGGGCGGCACGGGTGGGCGCAGCGGCACCCCGCCGGCGCGGGGCGAGCGAACCCCCGCCCACACCGGCCGACCCGTACCAAAAGGTGCCGGCCCCCCATCACTGGGGCGGCCGGCACCTTCACGTGTTCCAGTTCGACAGCGTCAGATCCCCTGCCACTCCGGCTTGTTGGCATACGTATGCCGAAAATAGTCGGCGAGCTTCAACTTGGACGCAGCCCCCTCGTCGACGACAACCGTCGCATGCGGATGAAGCTGAAGCGCAGAGGCCGGGCACACCGCGGCCACCGGCCCCTCGACCGTCGCGGTGACCGCGTCCGCCTTGCCCTCGCCGGTCGCGAGCAGCACCAGGTGCCGCGCCTCCAGAATCGTCCCAATGCCCTGCGTGATGACGTGATGCGGCACCTGGTCGATGTCGCCGTCGAAGAAGCGGGCGTTGTCGATCCGGGTCTGCTCGGTCAGCGTCTTGATCCGGGTGCGCGAGGCGAGCGACGAGCAGGGCTCGTTGAACCCGATGTGCCCGTCGGTGCCGATCCCGAGCAGTTGGAGGTCCACCCCGCCGGCCTCGCCCAGCGCCCTGTCGTACGCCGCACAGGCCCCCGGCACGTCCTCGGCCGTACCGTCCGGTCCCATGAACGCGCCCATCCCGATGCCGAGCGGCTCCAGCACCTCGCGTCGCAGCACCGAGCGGTACGACTCCGGATGCTCGGCCGGCAGCCCCACGTACTCGTCGAGCTGCGCGATCCGCGCCCGCGAGACGTCGGCGGCGCCGGAGCGCACCTTGGCCGCCAGCGCCTGGTAGACGGGCAGCGGGGTCGAGCCGGTGGCCACGCCGAGCAGGGCGTCGGGCTTGCGCCTGAGCAGCTGCGCCATGGCCTCGGCGATCAGCTCGCCGCCCGCCTCGGCGTCGGGAACGATGACAACTTCCACGCTGGGCCTGCCGATCTGGAGAGGACGCGAAGGGCACCCGAAAGGGTAGGTGGTTTAGACCAATCTAGCAGGGCTCGGCCTCCCGTCCCAGGTGTGTACGAGCCCACCGGCCGGCCCGGCACGACAACTGCCCCACAGACGCGTATCGCCCCGCCGCAGGGCCGACCCGACGGACCTGAGCAGGCGCCGCCCGGCGCCGGGGAGTGGAATGGGAACGTCAGCAGAGAGCCGTCAGGACAGAGCGGCCAGGACAACGGCAGGGCGAAAAGCGGAGGACCCCATGACCGCCACGACCCCGTACCCTCACGACCCCCACGCGCCCCACACCGATGTCCCGGGCCGGATCATGGCCCGCGAGATGGCCCAACAGCCCGCCGTACTCAGGCGGATCCTGGACGAGGGCGCCCCGGCCATCCGCCAGGTGGCCCGGGAGATCGCCGCCCGAACACCCCGTTTCGTCCTGCTCTCCGCCCGTGGCACCTCCGACAACGCCGCGCTGTACGCCAAGTACCTTCTCGAGATCCGCCTGGGCCTGCCCTGTGGTCTCAGCTCGATGTCCACCACGACGGCCTACGGCGCCCGCCCCGACCTCACCGACGTCCTCCTCGTCACCGTCAGCCAGTCCGGCGGCTCCCCGGACCTCGTGGCCTCCACCCGCGCCGCCCGCGAGGCGGGCGCGATCACCCTCGCGGTGACCAACAACCCGGACTCCGCGCTGGCCGGCGTCTCCGAGTACCACATCGACATCCTGGCCGGACCCGAGAGAGCGCTCCCCGCCACCAAGACCTACACCGCCTCCCTCCTCGCGCTCTATCTCTTCGTCGAGGGCCTGCGCGGCGGCGACGGCGCCCCCGCGAAGGTGCTGCCGGACCTCGCCGCACAGCTGCTCGCCCGGCAGGACGAGGTCCGCGCCCTCGCCGCCCGCTACCGCTTCGCCGAGCGCATGGTGATCACCTCGCGCGGCTACGGCTATCCCACGGCCAAGGAGGCCGCCCTCAAGCTGATGGAGACCAGCTACATCCCCGCCCTCTCCTATTCCGGCGCCGACCTGCTGCACGGCCCCCTCGCCATGGTCGACAACGTCTCCCCGGTCATCGCGGTCGTGACCGACGGCAAGGGAGGGGAGGCCCTCCAGCCCGTCCTCGACCGATTGCGCGGCCGGGGCGCCGATCTGTGCGTCATCGGCCCCCGAAGCCAGGTCGAGCGCGCCGCAGTGGGCTTCGTCCTGCCCACCGACGGTGTGGCCGAGGAGGTCCAGCCCGTCCTGGAGATCATCCCCCTCCAACTCCTGGCCTACGAGATCACCATCGCCCGCGGCCAGGACCCGGACGCCCCGCGCGCCCTGGCGAAGGTGACGGAGACCCGGTGAGGGCGGCCCGCTGAACGGCTCGCCCGCCACACGGGCGCGAGGATCCAGGGCATGTCACAACAGGCGCGCAACGGCGCGAGCCGGGCGGAACCGGAAGCGCTCGCGGAAATTGCCATGGCCATCTGGCCCCGCAGCTGAGCCAAGCGGGTTAGGCTTCGAAGCGCCAACACCACACAGCCTTCAACAACAACTGCCCCGCTCCATGGACACGCACAGTGGTCTAGTCCACAATGGGCAGGGGTCCACCATGCGCTGGGGACCAGAAAAAGCCTCCGTCTTCCCCGCACAGGAAGGCGGATCGAGGGACCGGAGCTCTCTGCCCTGACTGCCCCGGCTCCTCATCTTCGGCCGACCGGGACCGCACACCCCGCGGCCGATGTTGCTCCGGGCTGCGGTGCCGGGAGGGTTGAGGGTCCCTCTCAGGCGCCGCGGCCCGCGGGTGTTTCACGGCCTCTTGCGGACTCCGGGCGCTTTTAGGACCTGCACAAACCCCCAGGTACGCTCGCAACGTGCCCTCCATGAACGAACTGGTCCGCCAGCACACCGCCCTCGACGACTCCGACCTCGAGTGGCTCCATCTGCTGGTCTCGGAGTGGCAGCTGCTCTCCGACCTCTCCTTCGCCGACCTCGTCCTGTGGGTCCCCACCCGCGACGGCACCCGCTATGTCTCCGTCGCCCAGATGCGGCCCAACACCGGCCCCACCTCCTACCAGGACGACATGGTCGGCCACCTCGTCCCGCGCGGCCGCCGCCCCATGCTGGACGCCGCGCTCGACGAGGGCCGCATCGTGCGCGAGGGCGACCCGGAGTGGCGCGAGGAGGTCCCGGTCCGGGTCGAGTCGATTCCGGTACGACGGGACGGCCGCGTCCTCGGCGTCATCGCCCGCAACACCAACCTCCTCACCGTCCGCACCCCGAGCCGCCTGGAGTTGACCTACCTCCAGAGCGCCTCGGACCTCGCCCAGATGATCGCGGCCGGCGCTTTCCCCTTCGCGAACCAGCAGGTCGACATGGACGCCTCGCCCCGCGTGGGCGACGGACTGATCCGGCTCGACGCGGACGGCATCGTCCAGTACGCCTCCCCGAACGCCCTCTCCGCCTACCACCGCATGGGCCTCGCCGCCGACCTCGTCGGCCATCACCTGGGCCGGACGACCGCCGAACTCGCCCCCTCCCGCGGGCCGGTGGACGAGGCGCTCGCCAAGGTGGCCAGCGGATGGGCGCCGCGCGAGTTCGAGATCGAGGCCAATGACGGCGTGATCCAGTTCCGCGCGATCCCGCTCAAGCCCAAGGGCACCCGCATCGGTTCGCTGGTCCTGCTCCGGGACGTCACCGAACTTCGGCGCCGAGAGCGGGAGTTGATCACCAAGGACGCGACCATCCGGGAGATCCACCACCGGGTGAAGAACAACCTCCAGACGGTGGCTGCCCTGCTGCGCCTCCAGGCCCGGCGTATCGAGTCCGAGCGGGGCCGCGCGGCCCTCGAAGAGGCGGTGCGGCGGGTCGGCTCGATCGCGATCGTGCACGAGACGCTCTCCCAGAACCTGGACGAGCGCGTGGAGTTCGACGAGATCGCCGACCGGGTGCTGGCGATGGTCGCCGAGATCTCACCGGGCAAGGTCGCAGGCCGGCGGACCGGCCGCTTCGGCATCCTCGACGCCGAGGTCGCGACCCCGCTGTCGATGGTGCTGACCGAGGTGCTGCAGAACGCCCTCGAGCACGGATTCCGCGAGGGCGACACCGGCACGGTCGAGGTCTCGGCCGTCCGCGGCGGTACGACGAAGGAGTCCCGCCTCCTGGTCACCGTCCAGGACGACGGGGTCGGCCTGCCCGAGGGCTTCGACCCGCACACCTCCGGCAACCTCGGCCTGCAGATCGTACGGACGCTGGTGGAGGGCGAGTTGGGCGGGACCTTCGACATGGTCCCGGCTCCGGAGCGCGGCACGCAGGTGATCCTGGACATCCCGGTGCGGGCGCAGAAGTGATCAGCACAGCGAAGCGATGAACACGGCGACGTGATCAACACAGCAAAAAGCCCCGGACCTTGTGGTCCGAGGCCAGTGCTCGTTGCTGCTGCTAAGCGCATCGGGGGTACTGCGCGCTGCGGCTCGGGGGCGGGAGTTACGTACTCGCTGTACGCGCCGCCAAGCTCAGGCTGTCAGCGGGGTGGGTGTGTCAGGCGGAGGCCTGACGGGCCCGGTTGCGGGCGGCGCGGCGCTTCATGGCGCGGCGCTCGTCCTCGCTGAGACCACCCCAGACGCCGGAGTCCTGACCGGACTCGAGCGCCCACTGCAGGCACTGCTCGATAACCGGGCAGCGACGGCAGACGGCCTTGGCTTCCTCGATCTGCAGCAGCGCAGGACCGGTGTTGCCGATGGGGAAGAAGAGCTCGGGGTCTTCCTCGCGGCAAACGGCGTTGTGACGCCAGTCCATGGCTGCTACCTCTCCTTGAATTACGTGCAGGTTGCTTGTGAATGTGAACGCTTTCACGAATCCCTCAACAAGTGAAGGGCCGACCGCCAGGTTCCCTGGCGTGGTCCTGTGGTTTGAAGAGGGGTTCCGGTGACCTGTGGAGGCTGGTGTTGCGGGCCGTCCCGATCGCCATGTAGAGACTCGCAAACCTCGGCGGCGGATACAACCCCTTCCGGAAAGTTTTTTTTGATTCCTCGGTGTCGACTAGGTCACAGCCGTACTTCCATGGGGTGGATCCTGGCCTAAACGTTCGAGTGAAAGGACTTTAGCCCCTTCTGCTCACACAATCACACGCAGTGCACGGCGTACGCCTGTGAACGTCACGCTCGTACGCAGTCCCAGGTGGTCGCCGTCCATCTGAAGGGGCAGCGGCGCCTTCGAATGCAAGGTGAACTCACTCAGGTCGTGCAGGGACACGGCGTGCTTGCCATGGGGTCCGCGCTCGGGGGACGAAGTGAGCAACTGGGTGCCATACCGGGCAACCGCGCCCGTGGACATACGGCTGAGGCCGAACACGTCGAGCCCGGTGTCGAACGAGGCCTTAGGCGACGCGTACATCGGGCGATTGCCGAGAAACGTCCAAGGGGTCGTGTTCGACGCTATGCACACGAGCAGATCCGTCACCGGATCCTCACCGGCCCGCTCCAGTGTGATCGTGCCCTTCCGCCGGCTGGGCTCGCCCAGCAGCTGGCGCATCACCTGGCGGACGTAGAGCGCGTGGGTCGACTTCTTGCCGCGCTCGCGCTGCTGCTCGACCCGCCCGACCACGCCCGCGTCGAAGCCGAGCCCGGCGTTGAAGGTGAACCAGCGGGACGGCACCGCCTCGTCCCCGGTGCCGGGCGGACCCGAGGTCAGCCCCAGTCCGACGGTCCGCTCGCTGCCCTGGCGCAGAGCGTCCAGCAGTGCGCCGGTGGCCTCGACGGCGTCGTTGGGCAGGCCCAGGGCGCGGGCGAAGACGTTGGTGGAACCGCCGGGGACCACGGCGAGGCCCGGCAGGTGGTCCGGGGCGGGGCCGGCGTGCAGGAGGCCGTTGACGACCTCGTTGACCGTGCCGTCGCCGCCGAGGGCCACGACGAGGTCGATGTCGTCGCTCTCCGCCGCCTGCCGGCCCAGGTCGCGCGCATGCCCGCGGTACTCGGTGGTGACCGCCTCCAGCTTCATCTCGCTGGCGAGTGCATGAATCAGGACATCGCGCGTACGTGCGCTTGTGGTGGTTGCCGCCGGATTGACCACGAGAAGTGCACGCATGACTGGCAGGGTACCTACTGGGGGGTACCGGGCCCAGACCGGAGGGGGGATCCAGCGGGAGATCGAGGCGTGAGCCTGGCCACGGCGGCTTCCTGCCGCAGCCGTGACTCCGCCTCGGGCGCCCGCGCCGGCGCGGGCGGCACGCCGCGGCCCTCGGCCTCCGCCCCCTCCTCGTCGCCCCCGAGCCTCCACGCGGGGCCCTCCGTGGCGAGGGCTACCCTTCAGGGGTGAGCTCTCCGCAGAACCCCGCGTCCGAAGCCGCCGAAGAGGCGGGTCCCCGTCCCGTCCGGCTGACCGCAGCCGCGGCGCTGACCGCGCTGGAGGGGCTGGCGCTGGTGGTCGGCGGTGCCTGGGTCGCCGTACTCGGGCTCACCGGGCACCCGGACGACCGGCAGCAGGCCGTGACCGGAGGCGTCACCCTGATCGTGCTCGCGCTGCTGCCGCTGCTCGCCGCCCGTGGTCTGCTGGGCCGGCGCAGCTGGAGCCGCGGCCCGGCACTGATCACACAGATCATCGCGCTGCCCGTGGCCTACAACCTGCTCCAGGCCGACAGCATGGCCATCCCGGCGGGCATCGCACTGGCGGTCGTCGCCGTAGCGGCGCTCGTCCTGCTGATCAACGCCGAGACGACCCGGGCCCTCGGGATCCGGGGGCCCGGCAACGCGCAGGACCAGAAGTAGCCGCTACTCCTCCACGAGCAGCTTCTCCCGCAGCTGCGCCAGCGTCCGTGCCAGCAGTCGCGACACGTGCATCTGCGAGATGCCGACCTCCTGCGCGATCTGCGACTGGGTCATGTTGCCGAAGAAGCGGAGCAGCAGGATTCGCTTCTCGCGGGGCGGAAGGTCCTCCAGAAGCGGCTTGAGCGACTCCCGGTACTCGACGCCCTCCAGCGCCTCGTCCTCCGCGCCGAGCGTGTCGGCGACGGCCGGAGACTCGTCGTCCGTGTCGGGGACGTCCAGGGACAGCGTGGAGTACGCGTTGGCGGACTCCAGGCCCTCCAGGACCTCCTCCTCCGAGATGGACAGCTTCTCGGCGAGCTCGTGGACCGTGGGGGAGCGGCCGTGCAGCTGCGAGAGCTCGGCCGTCGCGGTGGTCAGCGACAGTCGCAGCTCCTGCAGCCGGCGCGGGACGCGCACGGCCCAGCCCTTGTCGCGGAAGTGCCGCTTGATCTCGCCGACGACCGTCGGGGTCGCATACGTGGAGAACTCGACGCCGCGGTCCGGGTCGAAGCGGTCGACCGATTTGATCAGGCCGATGGTGGCGACCTGGGTGAGGTCGTCCAGCGGCTCGCCCCGGTTGCGGAAGCGGCGCGCGAGGTGCTCGACGAGCGGCAGGTGCATACGGACCAGCTGGTTGCGCAGTTCCGCGTACTCCGGGCTGCCCTCCTTCAGCTTGCGCAGCTCGACGAACATGGCGCGCGCCCCGCTGCGGTCCTGAGGATCGTGCTGCGTGGCCTGAGTGGCCTGCGCGCCCTGCGTGGCCGGCGCATCATGCTCGGAGTATCGCTCGTGCTCGCTCATCGTCCCGCCCGTCGCCCTTCCCCGAGCCCTCGCCTCCTCCCCCACTCTCGACTTTCCTCGAGTGGGGGGACCCCCATGGGCAGGGGGCACCCCGATCCGCCGTTCCAGAGGCGCGCTCTGCACGGCACCTTCCTGAGCCCGTTGCCCCTCGTCCGGGAAGCCGGCCTCCGCCGTGCCGTCGGAGTCGTCCTCCGGGTGCGGCCGGGCCTGCTCAGGGATGCCGTCGATGCCGTCCATGCGTCGGGAACCGCCCGGACTGCTGTCCTCGGCCGGCAGCTCCCGTGTGCTGCGCTCTTCGTCCCGCACCGGCCCGTCCCCGTCCCTCACGTCGGCCCGGGTCCCGCGCCGCGCTGTTTGTAGAGGCTGATCGAAACGGTCTTGTCGTCGTCCACGGCGGAGGAGACCTTGCCCGCCAGGGCGGACAGGACGGTCCAGGCGAAGGTGTCCCGCGAAGGGGCGTGACCGTCCGTGGTCGGCGCCGAGACGGTGACCTCGAGCGAGTCGTCGACGAGCCGGAAGACACAGCTGAGCACCGAGCCGGGCACGGCCTGCTGGAGCAGGATCGCGCAGGCCTCGTCGACCGCGATGCGCAGGTCCTCGATCTCGTCGAGGGTGAAGTCCAAACGGGCCGCGAGGCCGGCCGTGGCCGTCCGCAGCACCGACAGGTAGGCACCCGCAGCCGGCAGCCGGACTTCCACGAAGTCCTGGGTCGCGGGCTCGCCTGCGATCTGGGACACCCTCACCTCCAAGGTGGTACAAGCTTTACGGGGCCGAGGGTCGCCCCTCGGGATAACGCGATGTGTGGTTCAGCGGTGACGCTACCGCGCTCCCCAGTGTCCTGTCCCCGGGACCCAGCCCCTTGCTGTCACTCATAGTAAACACATGAATACGCACAGTGGCTAGAGGGTGGGCGGCCCCAATTGGGAAGAGCGCGCGCCGGATTGACGTACCCAGACGTCAGACGGTCGAACCGTCCGGTTCCGGATCGTCGGCGCACCTCATGCGAGGACGTGGTCGACGAAGCACCACCGCCAGCTCTCCCCGGGTTCGAAGGTCCGCATCACCGGGTGACCGGACGTGTTGTGGTGCTCCGTCGCGTGCCGACCCGGCGAGGAGTCGCAGCAGCCGACGTGACCGCAGGTGAGGCACAGTCGCAGCTGTACCGGGTGCGTGCCGTCCGCCAGGCACTCCGGGCAGGTCTCGGTCATGGGACCGGGCTCCGGGTGCGGCAGTGCGTCGGCATGCGTGCACTGTTTCATGATTGCCAGGTTACGACGGCTGTGCGGAAGACCGCGCGGAAAATGAGGGCGGGCGAATTTCATGGACGTGATGCCACTGTTGCTGCTGGTGGCGGGCAGCGCCGCGATCGCGGCGGCCGGACGGCGGACCCCCGTACCGGCGCCGCTGTTGCTGGTGGCGGTCGGGCTGGCGGTCTCGTATGTCCCAGGGGTCCCGGAATACGCCCTGGACCCGCATGTCGTCCTGCCCCTCATCCTGCCGCCCCTGCTGCACACCGCGGCCACCGACAGCTCCTACCTCGACCTGCGGGCGCAGCTGCGGCCCGTCGCGCTGCTGTCGGTGGGCTATGTGCTCTTCGCGACCTGCGCCGTCGGCTGGGCCGCCTATCTGATCGTGCCGGGCCTGCCGCTGACCGCGGCCCTGGTGCTGGGCGCGGTGGTGGCGCCGCCGGACGCCGTCGCGGCCACGGCGATCGCGCGCCGGGTGGGACTGCCCTCCCGGATCACGACGATCCTGCAGGGCGAGTCCCTGGTGAACGACGCCACCGCGATCACCGCCTACCGCGTGGCTCTCGCGGCCGTCATCGGCGAGGGTGCCACCTGGGCCGGTGGAATCGGCGCGTTCCTGATCGCGGCGATCGGCGGCATCGGCGTCGGACTGATGCTGATGGTGCCGATCCACTGGCTGCGCACCCACCTGAAGGAGCCGCTGCTCCAGAACACCCTCTCCCTGCTGATCCCGTTCGTCGCGTACGCCGTCGCCGAGCAGGTGCACGCCTCCGGCGTCCTCGCGGTCGTCGTGGTCGCCCTCTACCTCGGACACCGCGCGTGGGAGGTCGATTTCGCCACCCGGCTCCAGGAGACGGCGGTGTGGAAGATGGTTGCCTTTGTTCTGGAATCAACGGTTTTCGCGCTCATCGGACTGCAGCTGCCGGTGGTCCTCAGAGGGCTCGGGGAGTACGAGGGTCTGGACGCCGCCTGGTATGCGGTCGCCATCTTCCTGGCCGTCGTCGTGACCCGGTTCGTGTGGGTGTATCCGGCGACCTTCCTGCCCGGCATGCTGTCGGCGCGCATCCGGGAACGGGAGGGGAGTCCGAGCGGAAAGAGCGCGTTCATCATCTCCTGGGCCGGTATGCGGGGCGTGGTCTCGCTCGCCATCGCCTTCTCGATCCCGACCGTGCACGGCGGGGAGCCCTTCCCCGGCCGCAACCTGATCCTCTTCCTCACCTTCACGACAGTGATCGGCACGCTCGTCATCCAGGGCCTCACCCTGCCCCCGCTCATCCGGCTCCTCAAGCTGCCCGGCCGCGACCTCCAGGCCGAGACGCTCGCCGAGGCCAATGCCCAGGCGCAGGCCTCCCGGGCCGCCGAGCGCCGCCTGGACGAGCTCCTCTCCGACGAACGCAACGCGCTGCCCGGGCCGCTCGCCGACCGCCTGCGCGCGGTTCTGGAACGCCGCCGCAACGCCGTCTGGGAGCGCCTCGGCCAGCCCAACCCCATCACCGGCGAGACCGCCGACGACACCTACCGCCGTCTCGCCGGTGAAATGATCAGCGCCGAGCGCGAGGTCTTCGTGAAACTCCGCAACGGCCGCTACATCGACGACGAGATGCTCCGCACCCTGCTGCGCAGACTCGACCTCGAGGAAGCGGCTGCCTATCGGGAGGCAACCTAGCCGGGGCCGTTCACGGGAACGGCCGGCCGGTGATCACCGCCGCCAGCGTCGTCCCGCGCGGGAACGCGCCCTCCTGCGTCAGGGCGATGAGTCCGTACAGCATCTTGGCGACATAGAGACGTTCGACGGGCAGTCCGTGGCGGCTTTCGAAGTCGTCGGCGAAGGAGTGGAGTTCGGGGGTGGTGCGGGCGTAGCCGCCGAAGTGGAAGCGGTCGTCCAGCTGCCAGTCGCCGCGCGGGCCGCCGAAGGCCGCTTCCTGGAGGGAACGTATGTCGGAGTCGAGGAAGCCGCCCTTGAGGACCGGGAAGCCCAGTGCACGCTGACCGGGGGTCAGTCCCGCCGCGAGGCCGGCCAGGGTGCCGCCGGTTCCGCAGGCAAGGGCGACGATGTCGGCCCGGCCGTGCAGTTCCCCGCCGAGGGCCCGGCAGCCGCGTACGGCGAGGGGGCTGCTGCCGCCCTCGGGGACGACGTACGCGTCCTCGGCGTCGGCGGCGCGCAGGACGGCGGCGAGGGTCTCCGGGTCGGTCTTGTGGCGATACGTCGACCTGTCGACGAAGTGCAGACGCATGCCGTCGGCCGCGCACCGGGCCAGGGAGGGGTTGAGGGGGCGGTCGGACAGTTCCTGGCCGCGGACCACGCCGATGGTGGTCAGGCCGAGGAGACGGCCCGCGGCGGCGGTGGCGCGCAGATGGTTGGAGTAGGCACCGCCGAAGGTGAGGATCGGGCGGCCCGCCGCCGCAGTGAGGTGGGGCGCGAGTTTGCGCCACTTGTTGCCGATGAGGCCGGGGTGGATCAGGTCGTCGCGCTTGACGAGGAGGCGGACGCCCCGCCGGGTGAGGCGGTCGTCGTTCACTTCCTGCACGGGGGAGGGGAGCCGCGGGTGCAGGACGGCGAGGTCGGGGACGTCGTGGCCGGTCACCCGGCCATTGTCGCCCGGTGTCCTATTTCAGCCGGTCGCGGATGCGCTCCCGCATCGAGGCCATCGTGAATCCGCGCGGATCCACCTTCCCCGGCTGCCACTCGAGGTGGCCGATGACCGACCGCTCGTTCCAGCCGTGCTGCCGGCACACCGCGGCGGCCGCCCGCTCGACGGCCTCCAGCTGCACCGCGGGCCAGGGATCCTCGCCGTCGCCGAGGTTCTCGCACTCGAAACCGTAGAAGTGGCGGTTGCCGTCGGTGTTCGCCTCGTTGTCCGGCGGGAGCGCCCGCTCCGCGATCACCGCGCGCAGGACGTCGTCGTCGCCCAGACCGGCGTGGTTGGCGCGCCCGTAGCCGACCAGATGGACGGTGCCGTCCTTGGTGATGACGCCGTGGCACAGCGGCCCCGGCAGGCCCGCGTAGCCGTCCCGGCAGAGCTGCACGGTCCGCTCGCTGCCCTGGGTCACCGTGTGATGGATCATCACACCGTGGACGGGGCCCCAGGGGCCCTTGTGATTGCGGTTGTGATGTCTCCAGTCACCCACTTCGACGACCCTGACGCCTTCCGCGCGCAGGCACTGCAGAAACCTGTCCGCGGACATCGGTGAGGACATGGGCGCCTCCTTCGGTACGGTGCGACGACCGCCCGTCGCGGCCGCCTCGTACCGCTGCTTGTACCGAAGCGACGACAAGCGGAACCATTCGTTCGCACAGCGTGCGAGCGGATTCGGTCAGCGCCGCGGGCACTGCGCGCCGCTCGACAGGATCCCCATGTGTGCCCGTCCGGCAATGATCCATTCCCGCTCTTTCGGGTAATGGCACGAACACGGTGCGTGATGGAAGTGTTGCTCGCGAGATCGGTGCCCGGCGCACACCGCTGCCAGGGCATGACCGGGAGGGCAATTCCTTATGTCGGTAGGCGAAGAGGTCCGCACCGAGCAGACCAGGCCGCAGCAGAGCCTCGGTACGGCGGCCGCGCGGAACCTGGCCACCACGACCAAGTCCGTACCCCAGATGCAGGAGATCAGCTCACGCTGGCTGCTGCGTATGCTGCCGTGGGTGGACGTGCAGGGCGGCACGTACCGCGTGAACCGGCGGTTGAGTTACGCCGTGGGTGACGGACGCATCACCTTCGTGCAGACCGGCGACCGCGTCGAGGTGATCCCCGCGGAGCTGGGCGAGTTGCCGGCGCTGCGGTCGTACGAGGACGAGGAGGTCCTGACGGATCTGGCCCGGCGCTGTGTGCAGCGCGAGATCGCCGCGGGGGAGGTGATCGCCGGCTTCGGCAACCAGACCGACGAGGTGTACCTGCTGGCGCACGGCAGGGTGGAGAAGATCGGCACGGGTCCGTACGGCGAGGACGAGAGCCTCGGCGTCCTCGCCGACGGGGCGTACCTCGGCGACCAAGTGCTGCTCGACCCGGACGCCATCTGGGAGTACACGGCCCGCGCGATCACGGCCTGCACGGTGCTCGTCCTGTCCCGGCGGGACGTCGAGCAGGTCGCGGAGCGCGCCGACTCGCTGCGCGAGCACCTTCAGCAGCGGCGGACGATCCCACCGCAGCGCACCAACAAGTACGGCGAGAAGGAGATCGACCTGGCCGCCGGCCACTCCGGCGAGCCGGACATCCCGCACACCTTCGTCGACTACGAGGCCCGGCCCCGCGAGTACGAACTGAGCGTCGCCCAGACCGTGCTGCGCATCCACACGCGCGTGGCCGACCTCTACAACCAGCCGATGAACCAGACCGAGCAGCAACTGAGGCTCACTGTGGAGGCGTTGAAAGAACGCCAGGAGCACGAGCTGATCAACAACCGCGAGTTCGGTCTGCTGCACAACTGCGAGTACGACCAGCGGATCCAGCCGCACGACGGTGTGCCCGGCCCCGACGACATGGACGAGCTGCTCAGCCGGCGCCGCAGCACCAAGATGTTCCTCGCCCACCCGCGCGCTATCGCCGCGTTCGGCCGTGAACTGAGCAGGCGGGGGCTGGTGCCGGAGACGATCGACGTCGGCGGCAACCGCATCCCCACCTGGCGCGGTGTCCCCATCTACCCCTGCAACAAGATCCCGGTCACCGAGGCCCGGACGAGCTCCATCATCGCCATGCGCCTCGGCGAGGCCGACCAGGGCGTCATCGGTCTGCGGCAGTCCGGCCTGCCGGACGAGATCGAGCCGAGCCTGTCGGTGCGGTTCATGGGCATCAACGAACAGGCGATCATCAAGTACCTGGTGACGGCCTACTACTCGGCGGCGGTCCTCGTCCCGGACGCGCTCGGCGTACTGGAGAACGTCGAGATCGGCCGCTGGCGGTGACCCAGCTCGCAGACCCGTCGTGTCCCCGCCCGTCAGGGCGGGTACACCTCCGGGTATGCGTCCGACCGGAACGGAAGCGCCACCGTCCGCGGACTCTCCGAGGGGGGATCCCGGTTCCATGCCCGAGTCCATGACCGAGTCCACGACCGCGTCCTTGACGGAGGCCGATCAGCGGCCCGCCGGGGCGCTCGAGAGAGGGAGTTCCATCGCGACCGACACGGACAGCCGGACAGGGCCGTTCGACGGCCACGAGGCCGTGGCGATCCTGGAGCGTGCGCGGGCGTCAGTCGACCCCGAACTGCGCGCGGCGATCGAGTCGCTGCCCGGCTCGATGCGCCGGATCGCGCGCTACCACTTCGGCTGGGAGCACGCCGACGGCACGCCCGCGGCGGGCAACGCGGGCAAGGCGATCCGCCCGGCGCTGGTTCTGACGACGGCCGCCGCGCTCGGCGGACCAGGGGCACGGGCGGCGGCCGTACGGGCAGCCGCGGCGGTGGAACTGGTCCACAACTTCACGCTGCTGCACGACGACGTGATGGACCGGGACACCACACGCAGGCACCGGCCCACCGCATGGACGGTGTTCGGCGACACCGACGCGATCCTCGCCGGGGACGCCCTTCAGGCGCTGGCCCTGCGGCTGCTAGCAGAGGATCCGCACCCGGCGTCCGCGGCCGCCGCCGCCCGGCTCGCGGCCTGCGTCGTGGAGCTGTGCGAGGGCCAGCAGGCCGACACGGCGATGGAGGGCCGCGGCCCCGCGGAGGTCACCCTCGGGGAGGTGCTCGCCATGGCCGAGGCCAAGACGGGGGCGCTGCTGGGCTGTGCCTGCGCCATGGGCGCGCTGTACGCCGGGGCGTCGGCGCCCGATGCCGAGGCCGTGGACGCGTTCGGCCGTGAGGCCGGGCTCGCCTTCCAGCTCATCGACGACGTCATCGGCATATGGGGCGATCCGAGCCGTACCGGCAAGCCGGCCGGTGCGGACCTCGCCGCCCGCAAGAAGTCACTGCCGGTGGTCGCCGCGCTGACCTCCGGCACACCGGCCGCCGTCGAACTCGCCGAGCTGTACGAAGTCCCGTACGACGGCGGGGACCTGGAGCCGACGGTGCTGGCCGTGGAGCGGGCCGGCGGACGCGACTGGGCGCAGGGTCAGGCGTCCGACCGGATGGCGCGGGCGATGCAGGAACTGTCCCGCGCGATCCCGGACCCGGAGGCGGCGGGCGGCCTGCTCGCCCTCGCGGAGTTCGTGACGCGGCGGACCGGCTGAGCGCCCGAACCGAACCCCGGAGCCACCGGGGCGTGCGGCTCCTGACCCCGCACGCCCCGGTCGGCTCCGGCCCCGGCGGGTCCCGCACATCTCCACGGTGCGCGGGGCCCGCCCTCTGTCAGTGCCGGCCGACAAGCTCCAACTGCCCATGTGACGCGAGCCGCTGAGCCGTCAGTCCTCCGGCACCACCACCCGTACGATCCGCTCCACCAGCCCTTCCGGCACCCCCACCCCCGGCAGTACGCCCTCCAGTACTCCCGGCAGGGTCAGGTGCTCGATGATCAGGCCGAGCATCGCGAGATAGAGCACGGCGACGGTCTCGTCACCGCCGGGCAGCCCGGCCTCGCGGTGGAACCGCATGCCGTCCTCCAGGTCCCCGCGTACCGACTTGGTGTACGACTCGCGCAGGCCGGGGCGCCGGGTGGCTTCGAGGCGCAGCTCCAGGAGGGCCAGGTAGCCGGTGCGGTCGCGGGTCACGCGGTTGATCAGGTCGTGCATGAGGGCGACGACCAGGGCGCGGTCCTTCGGCGCCTTCATCAGCTCGTCGAGCACGTCGGGGTCGGGGGCGAGGCGCAGGTGCAGCCGGTCGTCGATCTGGCGCAGCAGGTCGTCCCGGGCGGTGAAGTAGTTGGAGGCGGTGCCCACGGGCACCCCCGCCTCGGCGTCCACCGCCCGGAACGTCAGCCCGCGTGCCCCCTCCCGCGCCAGTACCTCGATCCCGGCGTCGACCAGGGCCGCCCGGCGCTCCGGATTGCCGGCCATACGGAATCCCCTCTCCCACTTGAGCCACGCCTCGGAAACACCCTTGCAACCACTACAGTTGAAGTACTACAACTGCAGTGGTCAAGGGAACGAACGCAGCCTACGAAAAGAGACCAGCTTGCGAAAGCTCGTGTACTACATCGCCTGCTCGATCGACGGCTTCATCGGCGACCCGAGCGGCGACGCCTCCTCCATGCTGTCCTTCCTCGACCCGGAGTTCCTCGAGTACCTCACGACGGAATACCCGGACACCCTGCCGACCCACGGCCGTCGCTCCCTCGGCATCGACGACCTGCCGAACCAGCAGTTCGACACCATCGTCCAGGGCCGCAGCAGCTACGACCTGGCGCTGAAGGAGGGCATCACCAGTCCGTACGCCCATCTGCGCGAGTACGTCGCCTCGCGCACCCTGAAGGAGTCACCCGACCCCAACGTCGAGATCATCACCGAGGACCTGGTCGGCAAGGTCCGCGAACTGAAGGCTGAGGCCGGCGAGTTCGACATCTACCTGTGCGGCGGCTCGCAGCTCGCGGGCGAGCTGATCGACGAGATCGACGAACTGGTCGTCAAGACGTACCCGATCGTGCTGGGCAGCGGCATGCCGATGTTCGGCTCCGGCACCGCTGTCCACGAGTTCGCGCTGGAGTCGACGCGCACGTTCGGCAACGGAGCCCTGGTAAGGACGTACAGCAGGAAGCGCTGAGCCGCCGTCCGCCCTACCCTGAGGACATGGACAGCGAAAAAGCCTGTCCCGTCTGCGGACAGCCAGTCGAAACGGTCGTCCGGCGCCACAAGACGCTGGGCGCATGGGTGCCGACGTGGGTTGCCGGCCCGTGCCGGAACCCCAAGTGCGAGGCATACGCCGGAGGCGACGCCGAGCACGTCACCGAGCGGCGGCCCGGCCCGCCCGAGGCGAAGGAACCCCATCCCCTGAGTCAAGCCAAGAAGCCCTGAACCGGACTGCCGAAAAAATTCCGGAAGCCGTGTCGAGAATCCGTGGTCGGCTCCGACGTCCCGTACGAGAGCCGCCCATGGAGGGTGGCCGAGCCGAAGGAGCGGACTCATGAAGTACCTGGTCATGGTGCAGGGCACACAGGTGGACTACGAGGCGATGCGGGGCAGGGCCTCCGCGCAGTCCCCGGCCTGGAGCGAGGAGGAGCTCCAGGCCATGTACGCCTACATGAACGCGATCAACAACGACCTCTCCGAGTCCGGCGAGCTCGTCGACGGCCAAGGTCTCGCCGAGCCTGCCCGGACCCGGCTGGTCACGCTGGGTGAGGACGGAAAGGCCGTGATCACGGACGGACCGTACAGCGAGACCAAGGAGCTGCTGGCCGGTTACTGGGTCCTGGAGTGCGCGAGCCTGGAGCGGGTCACGGAGATCGCCGAGCGGGTGACCCGGTGCCCCCAACCGGCCGGTGCCCCCAACTATCCGGTGGTGATCCGGCCCATCATGGACGGCGCCGGGGACATCTGAGCCCTCGGACCACGGCCGTCCGAGCCTTCGATGAACCGCACCCACGAGATCGAGGGCCTGCTGCGCCGGCACGCGCCGCAGGTCCTCGGTGCCGTCGTACGGCGGTACGGGCACTTCGACGCCGCCGAGGACGCCGTACAGGAGGCACTCCTCGCGGCTGCCGACCGCTGGCCGTCGGACGGTGTCCCGGACAATCCGCGCGGCTGGCTCATCAGGGTCGCCTCACGTCGGCTGACCGACACGCTGCGCAGCGAGGAGGCGCGGCGCCGGCGCGAAGAGCGGGCGGCGGCGCTCACCCCGCCCGACACCTTCATCGCCCCGCCGCCGGGCGCGGACCGCGCCCCGCGCGAGGACGACACCCTCACCCTGCTCTTCCTGTGCTGCCACCCGGACCTGACCCCGCCCTCGCAGCTCGCGCTCACCCTGCGGGCGGTCGGTGGTCTGACGACGGCGGAGATCGCCCGCGCCTGCCTGGTTCCGGAGGCGACCATGGCGCAGAGGATCAGCCGGGCCAAGCAGAAGGTACGGGGCGTGCGCTTCGGACGGCCGGACAACTGGGCGGAACGCCTGCCCGCCGTCCTGCACACCCTCTACCTCATCTTCAACGAGGGCTACACGGCGACCTCCGGCGCGGCGCTCCAGCGGCACGAACTGGCGGGCGAGGCGATCCGGCTCACCCGCACGGTCCACCGTCTGCTCCCCGACGACGGCGAGGTGGCCGGCCTGCTGGCCCTGATGCTGCTCACCGACGCCCGCCGGGACGCGCGTACCGGCCCGCACGGCGAGCTCGTCCCGCTCGACGAACAGGACCGCGACCGCTGGGACAAGGCGGCGATCGAGGAGGGTGTCGCCCTGGTCACCCGGGCGCTGGCCGGCGGACGCCCGGGCCCGTACCAACTGCGCGCCGCGATCGCGGCGGTGCACGACGAGGCCCCGTCCGCCGAGGCGACCGACTGGCGGGAGATCCTCGGCCTGTACGACATCCTGGTACGGCTGGTGCCCGGCCCCGTCGAGCGCCTCAACCGTGCCGTCGCCGTCGCGATGGCCGACGGACCGCGCGCCGGTCTCGCGGAACTGGACGCGCTGGAGCCCGACTTGAGCGCGAGTCACCGCCTGGACGCCGTGCGCGCCCACCTCCTGGAGCGGACCGGGGAGTACGAGGCCGCCCGCGCCGCCTACGAGTCGGCGGCCGCCAGAACGCTGAGCCTGCCGGAGCAGCGGTACCTGCAGGCGCGGGCCGCGCGACTGAGGCCGTGACGTTGCCCCATGCCCGAGGCCCACGCCCCACCCGATGAGGACGGCGCGTACGCCTACGCCTGCGTCTTCAAGGCAGGCTGGGCAGCCCGCCCGTGTCCGGGTCCCGCCCCGTCAGGCAGTACGTGCCGCCCGCCGGGTCGCGCATCACCGCCCAGTGGGCGCCACGGTGCATCAGCCGTGCGCCGAGCCGCTCGTGCTCGGCGCGGGTCGCCTCGATGTCGGCGCAGGCGAGGTCGAGATGGGCGGAGACCGGCCGTTCGGTGCCCAGCCGCTGCAACAGCATCCGCACCGGCAGTCCGGGCGGCGGCTTGACCACATGGAACTCGGGCAGGGCACCCGGCAGGGACTCCCAATCGCCCAGCAGCCCACCCCAGAAGGCGACCTCCGTGTTGTACGACGAAGGCGGGACGTCGATGCACACCTGATCGAGCCGACTGCCACGCACCACGAGCGGCCGCACCGACTCCCCGTGCCACGGCACGGCACAGAACAACTGCCCCGCAGGCGACCGCAGTACGGCCCACCCCTCGTGCTCGACGACTTCCTCCGCCCCGAGCCGCAGCGCCGACGCGACGAACTCCCGTACGTCGTCGACGGCGAAGTCGAGATGTGCGCCGCCGGTCCCGGACTCGACACCCTGCGTCTTCACGCACGCGTCCGCGGTCCCCCGAACCGGCAGAAGAGTCGCGAACTCCTCCTTCTCACCCCGGGGTTCGGACAACCGGGTGTCGGTGACGGCAGTCCAGAAGTCGTGGGCCCGGTCGAGGAGATCGGCGGGGCGGTCGATGAAGGCGTAGGTCCAGCGGATGGTCATGGCCGCGATCGTAAAGGGCCGTCAGGACTCGGTGGCCAGGCGCACCCCCAGCCCGACGAGGACCGTCCCGCAGACCTGTTCCATACGGCGCCGAACGGACTGTCGCTGAAGCACTCCTCCCACCCGCCCGGCCAGCCAGACCAGCGGTAGATACCAGATCAGGTCGACGAGGGCCCAGATCACCGAGAAGGCGAGCAGTGCCGGAAGTACAGGGGCTTCGTGCGGAACGAACTGCGGCAGGAAGGAGACGGCGAACACGCCGGCTTTGGGATTGGCGAAGTTGGTGACCAGACCCTGCCAGTACGCCCTCCGAAGCGACACCGCGGCTGATTCCGCCGGTCCCTCAGCCGGCCCCGCGGCCCGCCGCGCCTGCCACAAGGCACGCGCTCCCATCCACACCAGCACCGCGGCGCCGACGATCCGGATGACGTCGTAGGCGACCTCAGAGGCCAGCAGCAGGGCCGAGAGACCGAAGGCTGCGGCAAGGCCCCACACCAGCACCCCGCACTCGTTGCCCAGGACCGTGGCCGTGCCGGTCCTGCGGCCGTTCACCACCGCCCGACGCAGGATCACGACCGTGCTCGGCCCCGGCACCATGGCGATCAGGAAGGCCGCACCGACGAACGCAACGACGGAAGTCATCATCGGGGCAGCATCGCCAAGCTTGTTGATGCCCCACAAGGCCTTTCTCGGAAGGGCGCCGAATGGGATGGACACGGCTCGGCACGGTGACCGATGATCTTCGCCATGATCCGGGCCGCCACTGTGAACGACGTCGCGGAGATCCGCGCGATGATCCGCGAACTAGCCGAGTACGAACGGGCTGTTGAGCAGGCCCGTGCGACCGAGGAACAGCTCCGCGAGGCGCTGTTCGGCGAGCATCCCGCCGCCTTCGCACTGATCGCCGAGGATGACGGGACGGGCGAGACCGTGGGTTATGCCCTGTGGTTCCCGCGCTTTTCGACCTGGACCGGCACGCGCGGCGTGCACCTGGAGGACCTCTACGTACGACCGCACGCCCGAGGCGGGGGTCACGGCAAGGCCCTGCTCGCCTCCCTGGCCGCGATCTGCGAGCGACACGGCTACGAGCGCTTCGAATGGTGGGTCCTGGCCTGGAACGAGCCGACGATCGACTTCTACAAGTCGCTCGGCGTGGAGTTTCTGGACGAGTGGACGGTATGCCGGCTGAGCGGTGAACCCCTCAGGGAACTCGCTGACCAGGCCCCAGCTGTCCTCAACCAGACCTCCGCCCTGTAGGACGGAGCGGTATGCGACCTCCGTCGCTGACGCCATCGGGCGTGGCGGGGCCGAGAACGCTGCCTGTCTACGCTCGTCGGCGGCAGGGCGAACAAGACCGCACCCGGACCGTCATGCACGCCGTGTTCGGCGGCCTGCGGGCCGGGTGCGGGGAGGGAGACCAGGCGACCAAGGAAATCGCAGGTCAAGTGGCATGATCGAAGGTCAGGCCTTCTTGGTCTCCCAGAAGATCTTGTCGATCTGGGCGATGTAGTCCAGCGCCTTCTGGCCGGTGGCCGGGTCGGTGGACGCCTTGGCGGCCGAGAGGGCCTTCAGGGTGTCGTTGACCAGCTGGTGCAGCTCGGGGTACTTCTCGAAGTGCGGGGGCTTGAAGTAGTCGCTCCACAGCACGGAGACGTGGTGCTTGGCCAGTTCGGCGCGCTGTTCCTTGATGGTGGTGGCGCGAGCCTGGAAGTGCGGGTCGTCGTTGCCGGCCATCTTCTCCTGGATGGCCTTCACCGACTCCGCCTCGATGCGGGCCTGGGCCGGGTCGTACACACCGCAGGGCAGGTCGCAGTGTGCGCTGACCTTGACCTTGGGGGCAAACAGGCGGGAAAGCATGGAGCATTCCTTCCTCGTGATCGTCTTCTCAGGTGGGACATTACTCCCTGAGGGACGGGATTTCGCGAGTGCCCCCATGGGCTTAGGACAAAAGTCCGGGGTGAGACTGAGACTGGTGGAGCGTCGAACAGGGGAGGTGCCGGGGATGCCGGAACTGTCGGAGGAGAGCGAGTGCAGGGGGACGCTGCTGCCCTTCGGGGCGGCCGAGGTGACCGGTCCCTCCATGGTGCCGACGCTGTTCCACGGGGACCGGCTCGTGGTGCGCTACGGCGCTCGGATCCGGCCTGGCGACGTCGTCGTCCTGCGTCATCCGTTCCAGCAGGACCTGCTGGTGGTCAAGCGGGCCGCGGAGCGCCGCGAGGGCGGCTGGTGGGTGCTCGGGGACAACGCGTACGCCGGTGGCGACAGTACGGATTACGGCACCGTGCCGGAGGAGCTGGTGCTGGGGCGGGTGCGGTTCCGGTACCGGCCGCGGCGGGCCGATCAGCGTTCGCTGCTCGCGGTGCTGCGCTGGGCGCTGTCGGCGGCCCGGCCCGTCTTCTCCGACCGGTCGGCCTCCAGGCGTTTGCGGGCGCGGTAGGCGGCCACGTTGGCACGGGTGGCGCAGCGGTCGGAGCAGTAGCGCCGGGAGCGGTTGGTGGAGGTGTCGAGGTAGGCGTTGCGGCACGGGGTCGCCTCGCACAGGCCCAGGCGGTCCACGCCGTACTCCGTGAGGTGGAAGGCCAGGCCCATCGCCGCGATCGCCGCGTAGCCCGCGGTGGCGTTCGACGGGTGGTCCGCGAGGTGCATGTGCCACAGCGGGCGGCCGTCGTCGTCGCGGAAGTCGTGCCCGGAGATCTGCGGGCTCACCGGGAACTCAAGGAGCAGGGAGTTCAGCAGGTCCACCGCGAGCGTCTCGTCACCGCTGTCGGCCGCCTCGAAGACCGCACGCAGCCGGGCCCGGACCGAGCGGAACCGCGTCACGTCCGCGTCGGTGGCGCGGCGGGCCGCCGACTGGTTGCCGCCGAACAGGTCGCGGACGGCCTCGACCGAGGTCAGTGAGTCCTTGCCCCGGGCCGGTTCCTCGCTGTTGACGAGACGTACGGCGTAATCCGAGTAATAGGCCAGTTCCACTTGTAGTCCTTACGAAGGGGCTCTATGGTCGTGGTGCGGTCGCGTAATAGACGATCGTGCTTCCAGGGTATTACGCGTCGTGTCGCGCGACGAGCGTGACGGAGGGGTGCCAATGACGGACATGGAGACCACTGCCACCGGTACCGACTGGCAGGCCTGGCAGCGCAGCTGGGACCGGCAACAGGAGTGGTACATGCCCGACCGGGAAGAACGCTTCCGGGTCATGCTGGACATGGTCGAGGCCTTCACCGGCGACGAGCCGCGCGTCCTCGACCTCGCCTGCGGCACGGGCAGCATCACCGCCCGCCTGTTCGACCGCTTCCCCAAGGCCACCAGCACCGGCATCGACCTCGACCCCGCGCTGCTCGCCATCGCCCGCGGCACCTTCGACGGCGACGACCGTGTCACCTTCGTCGAGGCGGACCTCAAGGACCCGGACTGGCCCGCCCGGCTGCCGTACGACACGTACGACGCCGTCCTCACCGCCACTGCGCTGCACTGGTTGCACGCCGAACCCCTCGAGGCGCTCTACGGCCGGATCGCCGGGCTCGTCCGGCACGGCGGCGTCTTCATGAACGCCGACCACATGATCGACGACACCACGCCCCGTATCAACGCGGCCGAGCGCACCCTGCGGCACGCCCGCATGGACCAGGCGCAGAAGGCCGGCGCCCTCGACTGGGCCGAATGGTGGCAGCTCGCCGCCAAGGATCCGGTCCTCGCCGCGCCCACCGCCCGCCGCTTCGAGATCTACGGCGACCACGCCGACGGCGACATGCCGTCCGCCGCCTGGCACGCGCGCGTACTGCGCGACAAGGGCTTCGCGGAGGCGCGTCCGGTGTGGTGCTCGCCGTCGGACACGCTGTTGCTGGCGCTCAAGTAAGGCCGGACAGGAGAAGGGGCGGTACGGAAGTCTCCGTACCGCCCCTTCTGCTGCCTACCGTCAGAGCACCTTCGACAGGAACGCCTTCGTGCGCTCGTGCTGCGGGTCGGTCAGGACGTCGCGCGGGTTGCCGGACTCGACGACCACACCGCCGTCCATGAAGACCAGGCTGTCGCCCACCTCGCGGGCGAAGCCCATCTCGTGGGTGACGACGACCATCGTCATACCGGACTCGGCCAGGTCGCGCATGACGTCGAGGACGTCACCGACCAGCTCCGGGTCCAACGCCGAGGTCGGCTCGTCGAACAGCATCAGCTTCGGGTCCATCGCGAGGGCCCGGGCGATCGCCACGCGCTGCTGCTGGCCGCCGGAGAGCTGCGACGGGTAGTTCCCGGCCTTGTCGGCCAGGCCCACCCGGTCCAGGAGCTGTGCCGCCCGCTCCCTGGCCTGGGCCTTGCTGGTGCCCTTGACCTGGATCGGGGCCTCCATGACGTTCTCCAGCGCCGTCATGTGCGGGAACAGGTTGAAGCGCTGGAAGACCATGCCGATGTCCCGGCGCTTCAGTGCGACCTCGCTGTCCCTGAGCTCGTACAGCTTGTCGCCCTTCTGGCGGTAGCCGACCAGCTCCCCGTCGACGTACAGGCGCCCGGCGTTGATCTTCTCCAGGTGGTTGATGCACCTGAGGAACGTCGACTTGCCGGAGCCGGAGGGGCCGATGAGGCAGAACACCTCGCCGGTCTTCACCTCCAGGTCGATGCCCTTGAGGACCTCGACGTGGCCGAAGGACTTGTGGACGCCCTCGGCCTTGACCATCGGGACGACGGAGTGCTCCGCGGAGGTGTCCGTCTTGCTCACGTTCTCGGTCATGCCGTGACTCCCTTCCGGCTCGACAGGGAGAGCACGTTCTTCTTGATCTTCTGCCACGGCGTGGGCGGCAGCTGCCGGCTGGAGCCCCGGGCGTAGTACCTCTCAAGGTAGTACTGGCCGACGCTGAACACCGAGGTCAGCAGGAGGTACCAGGCCGCGGCGAGGAACAGCATCTCGGCCGGGGCACCGGACGTCTGGCCGATGTCCTGGGCCACGCGGAGCAGTTCGGAGTACTGGACGACCGAGACCAGCGAGGTCGTCTTCAGCATGTTGATGACCTCGTTGCCCGTCGGCGGCACGATCACGCGCATCGCCTGCGGGATGACGATCCTGCGCAGCGTCTTGGCGTGGCTCATGCCCAGCGCGTGCGCCGCCTCGGTCTGGCCCTCGTCGACCGCGAGCAGACCGGCGCGGCAGATCTCGGCCATGTACGCGGCCTCGTTGAGACCCAGGCCGAGCAGCGCGGTCAGGAACGGGGTCATGAAGTCCGACCACTCGTCCCGGTAGACCGGACCGAGGTTGATGTACTCGAAGACCAGGCCCAGGTTGAACCAGACGATGAGCTGGACCAGGACCGGGGTGCCGCGGAAGAACCAGATGTAGAACCACGCGATGGCGGAGGTCACGGGGTTCTTCGACAGCCGCATCACGGCGAGCAGGATGCCGCCGACGATGCCGATCGCCATGGACAGGGCGGTCAGCAGCAGCGTCTTGCCCACACCGCTGAGGACGCGGTCGTCGAAGAAGTAGTCCGGGATCGCGTCCCAGTTGATCTTGCCCTGGGAGAACGCGTACACGACCGCACCGAGCAGTGCGATCGCGACGACGGCGGAGACGTACCGCCCGTAGTGCCGGACCGGGATGGCCTTGATGGCCTCCGGTCCGGCCGGGGGCGTGTCGGCCGGACCCGTCGTCTTGTCGATGTCAACAGTCACGGGTGTTGCCTTTCAGTGGTCGCTGGTCGCCGACCGAGCGATCACTTGCCGCCGTTGATGGCGGCCTTGTCGACGGCGCCGTCCTCGACGCCCCACTTCTTTATGATCTTGTCGTACTCGCCGTTCGCGATGATCGCATCCAGGGCCGCCTGCAGGGCGTCCCGCAGCTGGGTGTTGTTCTTGGCGACCGCGATGCCGTACGGGGCGGCCTCGACCTGCTCGCCGACGAGCTGGAAGTCCTTGCCGCCGCCGGAGGTCTGCACCGCGTACGCGGCGACCGGGAAGTCGGAGGAGCCGGCGTCGGCGCCGCCCGCGCGCAGGCGGGTCTGGGCCTGCTGGTCGTTGTCGAAGGCCTCGATGGAGAGCTTCTTGCCCTTCGGGCAGTTCTTCGCCTCGGCCTTGGCGAGGTCCTCGGAGACCGTGCCGCGCTGCACCACGATCTTCTTGCCGCACAGGTCGGACCAGGTCTTGATGCCCTGGTCGTCGCCCTTCTTGGTGTAGATCGAGACACCGGCGGTGAAGTAGTCCACGAAGTCGACGCCCTCACCGACCTTCTTGCCGGTGTCGGAGTCGATGCCCTCCTGGCGGTCCTTGGTGTCGGTCATCGCGGACATGGCAATGTCGTAGCGCTTGGAGCGCAGACCGGTGATGAGGGTGTCGAACGTGCCGTTCTCGAACTGGAACGTCACGCCGAGCTGCTTGCCCATGGCGGCGGCGATGTCGGGGTCGATACCGACCGTCTTGCCGGAGCTGTCCTTGAACTCGACCGGCGCGTACGCGATGTCCGAACCGACCTTGATGACGCCCTTGTCGCGGATCTCCTTGGGCAGCTTGTCGGCCAGCGGGGCGGCCACGGTCGTCGCGTCCGTGCTGTCCGAGCCGCCGCCGTTCTCCGTCTGGTCACCGCAGCCGGTGAGCAGCAGGGCACCTGCGACCGCGATCGCACCGACCGCGGCTAGCCGGGAACGCGCGGCGGTCGTACGACGGGTGGAGCTGGCGGTCATTGTGGGTTCCTCCGGCGGATGGGTGGAGTTGCCGATGGGTCGACGAGAACACACAGCTTCGGGTGTCGCGACCTCGTGTGATTACCGCATCTTGCCATTCGGACTGGACCATTCAGGTGACCCGCGATGTCAAAATCGGATAACGAGTGTCCCTCGAACCGGACCACTCCGGGACATCCCGACCGGATCTTCTACGGGAATCCCCGGTTCCGGCAGGAAGATCTTCGGTGTGTCTCAGGATGCGGCTGTTCGATAGCCGGTGTCCTGTGTCCGTTGAGTGGTTGTCGGCGGTTTGTCGAGGCCTTGTCCCCATATTCGGGCATGAGTCATGTCACTGGCATGTGAGCTTCGCGCTATCGACTCGTCGACGACACCCTCCGTCAGGTAAGAAGGTTCTTTACACCCCTCATCCGGGGCTCAGGGCGCGTGTGCGGCGCGCCCGTCGCGTATGTGCCCGTACGCATCACTCCCCAGGGCCGTACGCGGTGCCCGCCCACCCCTCACCAGGAGTGGTCAACCCTCAAACCATGAAGACTTAAGGGGTAAAACAAAGTGGCAGCGGAGATCGTCAATCCTCGCAGCGACAGCAATACGGAGCAGGAGGGCGGGGCAGAGCCCCTCGATTCCTTCGATCCGGCGTTCGCGCTGCACCGCGGCGGCAAGATGGCCGTGCAGGCCACCGTGCCGGTCCGGGACAAGGACGACCTGTCCCTGGCGTACACGCCCGGCGTCGCGAAGGTGTGCACCGCGATCGCCGAGCAGCCGGACCTCGTCCACGACTACACGTGGAAGTCGTCCGTCGTCGCCGTCGTGACCGACGGCACGGCCGTGCTCGGGCTCGGTGACATCGGGCCCGAGGCCTCCCTCCCGGTGATGGAGGGCAAGGCGATTCTGTTCAAGCAGTTCGGCGGCGTGGACGCCGTGCCGATCGCGTTGGCGTGCACCGACGTGGACGAGATCATCGAGACCGTGGTCCGGCTCGCCCCGTCCTTCGGCGGTGTGAACCTCGAGGACATCTCGGCACCGCGGTGCTTCGAGATCGAGCGCAGGCTCCAGGAGCGGCTGGACATCCCGGTCTTCCACGACGACCAGCACGGTACGGCGGTCGTGACGCTGGCCGCGCTGCGGAACGCGGCGCGGCTGAGCGGGAAGGAGCTCGGGGAGCTCAGGGCCGTCATCTCGGGCGCCGGCGCGGCGGGGGTCGCCATCGCGAAGATGCTGATCGAGGCCGGCATCGGCGATGTCGCGGTCGCGGACCGCAAGGGTGTCGTGTCGGCCGATCGGGACGACCTGACGCCGGTCAAGCGGGAGCTGGCCTCCTTCACGAACAAGGCGGGGCTCTCCGGGTCGCTGGAGGCGGCCCTGGCGGGCGCGGACGTCTTCATCGGGGTCTCCGGCGGTACGGTGCCGGAGGAGGCGGTCGCCTCCATGGCCGAGGGCGCGTTCGTGTTCGCGATGGCCAACCCGAATCCCGAGGTGCACCCCGATGTGGCGCACAAGTACGCGGCGGTCGTGGCGACCGGGCGGTCGGACTTCCCCAACCAGATCAACAACGTGCTGGCGTTCCCGGGGATCTTCGCGGGTGCGCTGCAGGTGCGGGCGTCGCGGATCACCGAGGGGATGAAGATCGCGGCGGCCGAGGCGTTGGCGGGGGTGGTGGGGGACGACCTCGCTGCGGACTACGTCATTCCGTCGCCGTTCGACGAGCGGGTCGCTCCCGCGGTGACCGCGGCGGTTGCGGCGGCGGCGCGGGCGGAGGGTGTGGCTCGGCGCTGAGGGTTTTTATGGCCCCGTCCGGTTGGGCGGGGCCATTTTTCTTTTCTTTTCCCACCCGCCCACCCGTTCGGATCGTTGAGGGGTGGACGTCGCTTGTGGGGGCTGGGCGCCGTCGGCGGGTGCGGGTGCGGGTGCGGGTGCGGGTGCGGGTGCGGGTGTGGCTGGGGCGTCGTGGGCGGTTTCTGGCAAGTGGGTGTGTGTCACAGGGGCGTACGGTTCCGTTGGGGGGAGTGGGAACCTATCGTCGGGCTCATGTTCGCTGTCTACGCCGCCCGAATCGATCGTGACCAGCCGCTCGCAGGCCTGGAGTTGGGGGAGCGCCCGGCCCCCGAGGCCCGGCCCGGCTGGAGTGTCGTCGATGTCAGGGCCGCTTCCCTCAACCACCACGACCTCTGGTCCCTGCGCGGCGTGGGCCTCCCGGAGGACCGGCTGCCGATGATCCTCGGCTGCGACGCCGCCGGTGTCGACGAGGACGGCAACGAGGTCGTCCTGCACTCCGTCATCGGCCAGACCGGCCATGGCGTCGGCCCGAAGGAACCCCGGTCCATCCTGACCGAGCGCTACCAGGGCACGTTCGCCGAGCGGGTCGCCGTACCGACGTGGAACGTTCTGCCCAAGCCCAAGGAGCTGTCCTTCGAGGAGGCCGCCTGTCTGCCCACGGCCTGGCTGACGGCGTATCGGATGCTGTTCACCAACGCCGGGGTACGGCCCGGTGACTCGGTGCTGGTGCAGGGCGCCGGTGGTGGTGTCGCCACGGCCGCGATCGTGCTCGGCAAGGCCGCGGGGCTGCGGGTCTTCGCGACCAGCCGGGACGAGGCCAAGCGCAAGCGTGCCCTGGAGCTGGGGGCCGTGGAGGCGGTGGAGCCGGGGGCGCGGCTGCCGCAGCGGGTGGACGCCGTGATCGAGACGGTGGGGGCGGCCACCTGGTCGCACTCGGTGAAGTCCCTGCGTCCCGGCGGCACGCTGGTCATTTCCGGCGCCACGAGCGGTGACCGGCCCTCCCATGCCGAACTGACCCGGATCTTCTTCCTGGAGCTGAAGGTCGTCGGCTCGACGATGGGCACCAAGGAGGAACTGGAGGACCTGCTGTCCTTCTGTGCCGCCACCGGGGTGCGGCCCGTCATCGACGAGGTGCTGCCGATGGACCGGGCCCGCGAGGGCTTCGAACGGATGGAGTCGGGCGAGCAGTTCGGGAAGATCGTGCTCACCAACAGCTGACGGTGTGCGGGTACTGCAACGGCCGGTCCGGGTCTCGGGCCGGTCGTTTGTGTTGTCAACCGGGGTTGACGAGCGAGTGTGTGTCAATTTAGGTTGACATCATGACCGAAGCTACGGAACTCGCCGAGCGAGCGGGTGACCGCGATCCGCGGGTCGGGCTGCGGGCCGTCGCCGCGCTGCGCAGGCTGCTGGAGCAGTTGGAGGCCGTCCAGGTGCGCAGCGCGCGCAACCAGGGCTGGTCGTGGCAGGAGATCGCCGCGGAACTCGGTGTGAGCAGGCAGGCCGTGCACAAGAAGTACGGGAGGCGATGATGTTCGAACGGTTTACGGAGGACGCCCGTTCGGTGGTCAAGGGGGCCGTCGAGCAGTGCGAGAGGTCGGGGGCGCAGACCGTCGATGCCGAGCACCTGCTGCTCGCGCTGATGGAGCGGGGCGCCGGCAAGGGTGCGTTCGCGCTGGCCGCTCTGGGGCTCGCCGAGCGTGCGGAGTCGGTGGCGGGGGCGCTGGAGGAGGCCCGGCGTCGCGCGGGACTGTCGCAGGCCGAGACCGATGCGCTGGCCGGGCTGGGGATCGATGTCTCGGAGATCGTTTCGCGGGTGGAGGAGGCGCATGGCGTGGGTGCCATGTCCGGGGACCGGAAGGACAGGGGGTGGTGGGGCGGGCACCGTTCCTTCGGCCCGGACGCCAAGGACGTGCTCGTGAAGTCCCTGCGTGTCGCCGTCGCCCGCCGGGACCGGAGCATCGGCGACGAGCACATCCTGCTCGCGCTCACGTCCCGCCCGGGCGTCGCAGCGGAGGTCCTCGCCGACCACGGGGTCACGTACGAGTCGGTGACGCGGGTGCTCTACGGCGGGGGAGAGACCCGGACGGGCTGAACCGGGGCGGTTGCCCTCAGGGTGGACGACGGCTTGCCTGCGGCGGGGCGCGTTGGGGTGGTGGCCCCGCCCTTCGGCTGTGGTTGTGCCTACCGCTTCGGTGTCCTCAGCAGCGCCCCGATGTGTGCCGCCGCCGTCGACAGATGGCGGCGGGCCTCGCGGAGTTGGTCCGCGGTGACGCCGTGGTCGCGGGCCGTGTCGCGGATGTCGTCCCGGAAGCGGTCGAGGAGACGGTCCAGATCGCGGACCGGGTCGCCGGTGGGGGCTGTGTCGTGGGCCCAGGTCGGCTCGTAGCCGGCCGGGAAGTCCTCCGGTGTCGTCGAGTGCTCCGGCCCCGCGGTCGACTTGGCGGCGTTGCCGCGGCCGAAGCCGAGGTCCTTGCCGAACTCCATGCCGAAGTCCTTGCCGAACTCGCCGAACTCCTTGGCCAGTTCCGTCAGGCCCTCGCGCACCCCCGTCGGCCAGTCGCCCCGGGCGAAGTGGTCCTGCACCTGCTCCTGGACCCGCTGGGCGATGCGCTGCACCTCCTCCTGCGCCTGCGCCCGGGCCTGGTCCTGCGCCTCCTTGGCCTGGCGGCGGGCCCGCTGGGCCTCCTCGCGCGCCCTGCGGCTCTCGTCCTTGGCGCGCCGGGCCTGTTCCTTCCACTCCTGCTTGACCCGGCGCATCTCCTCCTTGGCGAGGCGCCAGGCTTCCTTCTCGCCGTAGTCACCGTAGTCGCCGAAGTCCCCGGCGGCGCCGCGGCCCTGGGTGCCCTTGCGGGCCTCGGTCGCCGCCGCCCGCATCTCGCGCCGCAGGTCGCCCGCCGCGCCGCGTACATCGGCCTGGATCTCGGCGGCCAGTTCCGCCACCGACTCGCGGATCTCCAGCTCCAGGTCGGCCAGTTCGCCGCTGCGGTCGGCCAGTTCGGCACGGCCCGCGTCCGTGATGGCGTACACCTTGCGGCCGCCCTCGGTGGTGTGCGTGACCAGGCCCTCGGCCTCCAGCTTGGCCAGGCGCGGGTACACCGTGCCCGCCGACGGTGCGTACAGCCCCTGGAAGCGTTCTTCGAGGAGGCGGATCACTTCGTAGCCGTGGCGTGGGGCCTCGTCGAGCAGCTTCAGCAGGTAGAGGCGGAGGCGGCCATGAGCGAAGACGGGGGGCATGTCAGAGCACCTTCTTGTCGGTCGAACCGTCGGCCGGGGCGCTGGACGGGGTCGTGTCCTCGCTCCGGCCGGACGCCGAATTGTCCCCCGAGTCGTCCTGTGGACCGCCCGCCGGCCCGTCCCACGGCCCGTCCTCCACCGGCGGGCGGCGCAGCAGGGCGATGGAGCCGGAGACGGTCGTGGCCTTCAGCCGGCCGCTGCCCGTGCCGAGGCGGCCGGTGATGCGCTTGGCGCCCCACTGGCCGGTGACCCGGAGGTCCTCGAAGGCGTTGGAGACCGCTCCGCTCGCGGTGTTGGCCTCCACCTCCGCGTCCGCCGGATGCGGCAGCCGGATGGCGATCTCGCCGGAGACGCTGGTCAGGCTGACGTCGGTGGGGCTGCCCGCCGGGTCGAGGTCGACGATCATCGATCCGCTCACCGAGTCCGCCTTGACGGAGGAGCCGGCGCCCTCGACGACGGTGAGGTCACCGGAGACGGAGTTGAAGCGCAGGTCGCCGGAGAGGGCCTGGGCCTCCACGTTCCCGGAGACGGTGTCCGCGCGGACCGGGCCCGCCAGCCCCACGAGTGTCGTGTCCCCGGAGACGCCCTTCACCTCCGCGCGCCCCTCGACGCCGGAGACCACGGCGGCGGCGCTGACCACGCCCACCTCGACGCGCGTGCTCACCGGCACCGCCAGCGAGACGACGGCGCTGCGGCGCCAGCCCTTGCGGTCGAGCCACTTCAGGAAGCCCTTCCAGGGCAGATCCTCGTACGCCACGGTGAGCGTGCCGCCCTGCTGGGTGACCACCAGGGGCGGTCCCTCGATCTCACTGACCTCCAGGCGGGCGGAACCTTCGTCCGTCCCCACCACGTTCACCGTTCCGTCGACGATGCGTACGTGAAGTTCGCGCACGGGGTCGTCGAAGGTGAGCTTGCTCGGCTCGGCGACGGACCACTCGGACATGGTGCTGACCTCCTCGACCTGCCGGGCCGCACGCGGGACCGGACGGACGGACCTCGACACGCCATATCGCGTCTTCCGTAAAACACGATATATCGTGGGCGCGGGAAGTCAAGACACTCGTTCTGGTGACCAGCCCGTCTCCGAACCGGGACAAATGCCCTAGCGTGTGAGCATGTCGACGGAAGAGTTCCGGGCCGACGGCCGGGCCGATCCCGTGGCTCCCGGCGCCCTGCTGCTCTGCCGGGCGCACCCCCGTGCCGTGGCCCCCGCCGCCCGTCTGCTGCGGGCCCGGATGGTGCTCACCCGGGCCGGCGAGAACTGGAGCGTCCTCGTCCCGGAGGGCGGGCCCTGGCTGGACGGCACCGAGCCCGTCGACCGGGTGCTCACCGGCTGGGCCACCGCTCTCGCCGTCGGCGCCCCCTGGCCCGTACTCGCCCTGTGGTGGGACGCGGACCGCGCCGGTTGCACACTCGCGTCCGGTTTCCGGCGCCCGGTCGGCTACGTCTGGCTCTCGGGCGGCACCCCGGTCGGCGAGGACGAGGCCATGCACACCTTCGCCGCGTGCCTCGGCCTGGACCCGGCCCTCGACATGCGGTCCCTGGACCGCCTGACGAAACCCGACCCCTCGGCCGACGCCCCGGCCCGCCTGCGCGGTCTGCTCGCCGTGCTCACGCGCGCGGGAGTCCGTCTGCCGGCAGGCCTCGGCCCCGGCGAATCCGCCGACCGCCTCCGCGCGGCCGCCCGCGCCCAGCCGGACGCCCGCACGGTCGAGGGGACGGACCGGCCCGCGGCGTCCCGCACGGAACCCGACGTCGGGGACGGCCGCCTCGGCCCGTACCTCCCCTGGTCCGGCGACCCCAGGGCCCGCGCGCTCGCCCTCGCCCAGCTCGCCGCGGGCCTCCCCCTCACCGCCTGGGGCCTACGCCATCACAGCGGCGGCTGGACCACAGCGGGGGCGCTCCTCCTGGCCCACGGCACCCTGGGCCTGGCGTACGAGCTGGGCCGACCGCGCGACTGACGGCCGAGCGGGCGCACACAAACGAGGCGCCCCGCACAGGCAAACCCCGGCCGGACCTACTCCTCGTCCTCGTCGTCCAGCCGCGCCAGCCACGTCGCCAGCCGCTCCACCGGTACCTCGAAGTCGGGGTTCAGGTCGACGAAGGTCCGCAGTTGCTCGGCGAGCCACTCGAACGTGACCTCTTCCTCGCCGCGCCGCTTCTCCAGTTCTTCGATGCCTCGGTCGGTGAAGTACATGTCCTCAGAATATGCGCCACTCGGCCGGTCGGGGGACTCGCACCGGAACCGTCGGTACGGCTAGCCTCGTCGCAGCTCAAGTGTGGTCCGGCTGCGGCCGGTTGGACGGGACGCAAGCTCGACGGGGGAGCGGCATGAGTCACATCCAGGACATCGAACTGCCCGACGGCACGGTCGTCACCGCCCGGATCGGCAGCGCGGACGCCTACGGGGAGCAGGAGGACGTCGGCTTCACCGACGCCGCCCTCGCCAAGGTCGAACAGCTCCAGGAGCTGATCAAGGCCGTCGGCGGCACCGTGCTCGACGCCGCGCGCTCGGCCCGGCCCGACGAGGCCGCCATCAGCTTCGGGGTGGAGCTGACCGCCAAGGAGGGGCTCGCGGTCGCCGTGCTCGCCAGGGGAGAGGCCAAGGCCTCGCTGCAGGTCACGCTGACGTGGCAGTTCGACCGGCAGCCCGCCGAGGCCCCCGCCGCGCCGGACCCGGCCGCGCATGACTGAGCGCACCGAACGCCTGCACGCCCTGGCCAAGGCCGCCACCGTCCACCTGCTGTCCGCCGAGGGCGACGACAAGCCGCTGTGGGGCAGCGGATTCCTCGTCGCCCCGGGCTGGGTGCTGACCGCCGCCCATGTGGTGCGCCCGTACCTCGCCGCCCGTCGCGACCTGACGTTCCGGGTGTGCGGTGAGGGCGTCGACGCCGAGGCCCGGCTCGAGGCCTGGCTGCTCACGCATCCGGAGCGGCCCGTCGTACCGCTGGAGGAGGACCTGGCCCTGGTGCGGCTCGCGGGCGACGCCGACGAGCACCAGCACGAGTGCGTGTGGCTCGCCGACCGGGACGTACGGCACTCCGGCGCCGTCAAGGTGTACGGCTACTACCCGGAGCCGCCGCACACCCACGCCCGCGCGGTGGACGCCGAGATCAACGGCCACGAGGACGGCTACGGGCTGATCATCAAGCCCGACATCGACTTCCCGGCCGGAGTCTCCGGCGGTCCGCTGCTCGATCCGGACACCGGAGCCGTGGTCGGACTGGTCAAGTCCCGTCGCCGGCAGCAGGACGGCGGGAAGGCGGTCGCCATATCGGCGCTGCGCCGCTTCGGACAGACGTACCGCACCGTCATCGCCGCCCACGACCGGTGGCACGGCACCGAGCCGCTCTCCGAGAGCGGGGACAACTGGATCGACCTGCAGTCCGGTCCCGCCGCCGACGGCGGTGAGCGGTGGACGCCGGACGACCGGCGCACCGCGCTGCGTCTGCTCGCCGCACTGCCCGCCCCGCCCGACGCGCCCACCGTGGAGGTCCTCGCGAGCCGCGCCCGCAGCGGCCGGAGGTGGCCGGGGCGGGCCCCCGAACTGCAGACCTGGCGCGACGGTCACGGCCTGCTCTACGAAGGCCCGCATCCGCTCGACTCACTCACCTTCCTGCGCTATCTGAAGTTCGTCGAGGCGTACATACGCTGCCGGGGCGGGGACTGTTCGCAGCTCGCCGACTGGATCGACCGGCGGCTGCGCCGGGACCCACGCCGGGACATGCACGACTTCGTCCGGGACGCAACGCTCCCCGAAGCGGTCCGGCCCACCGTGGCGGACGGACCGGAGCGCATCGTGATCCCCTATCCCGGCCCGGGCGAGGGCCCCACGGTCGCCGTGCTGCTCGACCCGGTGATCGGCTCGCAGCCCACCCGCTTCTTCTGGCAGATCTGGTTCGACGACGGTGACGGGTCCGACGAACCGGAGCTGTGGCAGACGGACGACTCCGTCCACGGCCACCTCCCCGGCGAACTCGTCCAGGCTCTGCGCGGCCCGCTGAGCGAACTGCTGCGCGCCAAGGACCGCGCCGGCCTGCCCGTGCCGCTCGAAGTCGCCCTGCCCGCCGAGTACTTCGACACCGCCGTGCACCGCTGGCGGTTCGACGACATCGCCCAGCTCGACGATGCCGCACACCTCGGCGCCCGCCGCCGGGTGGTGCTGCGCTCCCTTGCACGCCGGGGAGAACCGGACAAGCTGTGGGCCGAACGCTGGCAGGCCATGACCGCCCAGCAGCACTTCACCGGCTGGCGCACCCCGCAACGCGGCGTCGCGTCCAGCGCCGGCAGCTATCGCGACGCGGCCTTCGACCACATCCCCGTGATGTGCCGCCCCGCCGGGCGCGGACCGGGCCGGACCGCGATGAAGCTCGCCCTGGACAACGGGCACGGCGTGGCCCTCTGGCACATCGACGGCCACGCCACCCGCACCTGCGCCGAGGCGTGCGACACCCTCCACGCCAAGGCGGAGGAACTCCTCGGCACCCTCGGCTCGCTGGCCGAACTCCCCGACCGGCTGCGCCACCTCCGGCAGGACATCAGCGAGCACTGCGCGGACCGCGCCTGGGCCGAGCCGCTCGCACTCCTGTACGACGACCCGCGGCGTCCACTGCCCGCGGAGGAGACCGAGACCCTGGACGCACCCCTGTGAGCACCCCGGAGAACATCCGCGGCGGATGGCCGAAAACACCCGTGTGGCAGGCCTGTCCTGGGTACATTTCCAGGGGCCCGTTGTGGGTGCACAACGCCCCCGTCGGCCAGGACGTGGATCACCACCGACCGTCGACGAGGAGCGCACCATGAGCGAGTGGTTCGTCTACCAGGGCAACGGCCGCCCGGATCCGGCCAGGATCGACCGGCTCCCGGCACCGCCCCCGTGGCGCAACTTCGACGCCCCGGTCGTGTCGTACGACGTCCCGGCTCTCGACTCCTCCACCCGCCGCAGGCTCGGCGCCGGCGCCGTACCCCTGCCCGTCCAGGGCGACAGGACTCTCGAACTCGTCAACGCCGCTCTCTACCTGAGGCGCCCCCTGCTCGTCACCGGCGAGCCCGGCGTGGGCAAGTCGACGCTGGCGCACTCCGTCGCGTACGAACTCGGACTCGGCCGGGTCCTGGAGTGGCCCATCGTGAGCCGCAGCGAACTGCGCGACGGGCTCTACACGTACGACGCCATCGGCCGCCTCCAGGACGCCCAGCTCCGGCGTGCCGCTCAGGCCGGGGCCACGGGGTCCGGACCGGAGTCCGAGGACATCGGCCGGTACATCAAACTCGGTCCGCTCGGCACCGCGCTGCTCGCCGCCGACCGCCCCCGCGTCCTGCTCATCGACGAGCTGGACAAGAGCGACATCGACCTGCCGAACGACCTGCTGAACGTGCTGGAGGAAGGCAGGTTCGCCATCCCCGAGCTGGAGCGGATCGCCGACCGGACACCGGTGGTGGAGGTGCTCACCGACGACGGACGCAAGGTCGCCGTGACGGGCGGTCAGGTGCGCTGCCGCGCCTTTCCGTTCGTCGTGCTGACCAGCAACCGGGAGCGCGAGTTCCCCGCGCCCCTGCTGCGCCGCTGCATCCCGCTCGATCTCCAGGCCCCGCGCAACGAGGGCCTCGCCGCGCTCGTCCAGGCGCACTTCGGTGAGAACGCGCACGAAATCCACCGCGACATCCTCGACCAGTTCGTCGAGGCCGAGGCGGACGGTGCGCTGCGCCCCACCGACCAGCTCCTCAACGCCATCTTCCTCGCCGTGCACGCCGCCCGGGACGCGGTCCGGCGCGAGGAGATCTCTGCGCTGCTGATGCAGCCCCTGGACCGCGGGCCCAGGTAGCCGATGTCCGCACCGGCTCCCGGCACCCCGGCCGGCGCCGTGAGCGAGGTGCTCACGGCGCTGGTCGCGCGTCTGCGCGACGCGGGCCTCGCCCCGGACGTCGAGGAGCTGGCGGACGCACTGTGGCTGGCCCGCCGGCTGCCGGCACCGGCGCGGCAGGAGCCGGACCGCACGACACCCACCGCACCCGGCACACCCCACGGGCCCGCGGACGCCCTCCCGTCCCTGCCGGCCGCCCCGCCCACCCCGACCGGTACGCCCGAGGAGCAACGGCCCGACAGCGTCCGGATGTTCGCCCCGGGCTCCGGAGGTGAGGAGACCGGCGCCCGGATGACCCCCGTCCGCGTCCCCGCCGCCCCCGCCCTGCCCGAACCCCTCGCCCTGCAACGCGGACTACGCCCCCTCCAGCGGTACCGCGCACCCGTACGCCCCGTGCCGCGCACCCTCGATGAGCGGGCCACCGCCGAACAGGCCGCCGAATCCGGGCTCGTCCTGCCCGTCCTGCGCACCGAGCGGCGCCGCGAGGCACGCCTGCTGCTCCTGATGGACGTCTCCACGTCGACCGTGGTGTGGCAGCAGGCCCTCGACGAGCTGCGCCAGGTCTGCGAGCGCGCCGGCGCCTTCCGCGAGGTGCAGGTGCAGTACCTGCACGAGGACACCCACGGGCGGCCCGGCTACGCCGCCACGCCGGAGCACACCGGCCCGCTGCACGCGCCCGGACAGCTCAGCGACCCGACCGGACGCCGGCTGACGCTCGTCCTCAGCGACTGCGCGGGCCCCATGTGGCGCAGCGGCCGTATCCAGCGGCTGCTGCACGGCTGGGCCGCGACGGCGCCCGTGGCCGTCGTCCAGCCGCTGCCGCAGCGCATGTGGCTGCGCACCCATCTGCCGGCCCGGCGCGGACTGCTGCGGCGGCGCGAAGGGCCCGCCGGAACGCTGGAGTTCCTGCCGGACAAGGGGCCCGTCGAAGGGCAGGCGCTGCCCGTCCCGGTGCTGGCGCTGCGCCGCGGCTCGGTGGAGGGCTGGGCGCGGCTGGTGTCGGGCGCCACGGGAGGGTCGCTGGCCACCGCGGCCGGCTGGGTACGCGCCGACCACGCCCCCTCCCGTGCGCGGGTGCGGGCCCAGGAGGACCTGAGCGGTACGGAACGGGTGCGGGCCTTCTGGCGTTCCGCCTCCCCGGAGGCGCGCCGGCTCGCGGTGTATCTGTCCGCGGTGCCGCTGTACCTGCCGGTGATGCAGCTCGTGCAGCACGCCATGCTCGCCGGGAGCGGGCCCGAGGCGCTGTCCGAGGTGCTGCTCAGCGGGCTGCTCCGGCGCCGGGAGGACCCGGACGACCCGCGGGCCGTGCGGTACGAGTTCCTGCCGGGTGTGGGGGGCGAGCTGCGCACCCGGCTGGCCGTGGAGGACGTCGAGCTGCTGTTCAAGCACTGCTCCGCGTACGTGGAGCGGAAGTTCGGGCGCAGTGTGCGCAACTTCCCGGCGCTGGCGGCGGCGTTCCTGCGCGGGGCGGTGGATCCGGGGGCGGCCGGTGCGTCGCCGCCGGCCGGCCCGGGGGCGGAGGAGCCGGCCGGGCTGCGGGCGTTCGCCGAGGTGTCGGCGGATGTGCTGCGGGAGATCGGCGCACGGATCCCGGTCGCGGCGGTACTGCCCGAGCTGGGCGCTCAGGAGCTGGTCGACAAGGCGTGGGAGGCGATCGGGCGGTTCGAGGGGGAGGGGCTGACCCGCGAACTCGACGCTGCGGTGCGGTACTTGCAGCAGGCGGTGGAGGTGTCGCGGACGGGTGCCGAGCGGGAGTCGGCGTCCGTGGAGCTGGCCGACGCGTTGCTGACGCGGTGGCGGGTGAAGGGGGTGGGGGAGGACCTCCGCGATGCGTGGGAGGCGGTGGGCGAGCCGGAGGAGGTCGGTGCGCGGGGGCGGCTGGTGCGGGGCCTGGTGTGCTGGGTGCTGGCCGGTGAGCTGAGCAGTCGGGGGCTCGACTTCGAGGGGATTCCCGACAGTCTGCGGGACTGGACGAGGAGGACGGCGTCCGGCAAGGAGGTCGCTGCCCGGGCGGTGCTGCTGTATCTGGCGGACCGGGACCTCGGTCTGGCGATGCGGGATCGGGCGGACACTCCCGACGCGATGGTCGCCTCCGAGACGCTGATGCACGTGCGGCGGGCGATCGCGGAGGCGGGACGGGAGTACGCCGGGGCGGGCCCCTACCAGGCGGTGGATCCCGGGCACTGGTATCCGGCACATCTGCAACGGGCCGTCTCGGCGGCCGACATTCGGCTCATGTACCCGGAACGGGAACACGCCCTGCTCGTCCGGGGAGGTCTGTGGCTCGACCTGGCACGGCACTCGCCCGTGCCGGAGCGAGCGGCGGAGTCGGTACGGCAGGCCAGGGAGGACTTCCTGGCCGCGCTCACGGGCGAACCGGTCCTTTCGGGCGCGGAGCGCTGCCGGGCCTGGCTGGCGGTGGCGTCGGCCGCCGAGCTCGCCGCGTCGGTGAGCGGTTCTGACGCGGGTGCCCCGCTGGTGGACGCCTTGCAAGAGGCGCTGGACGCCGCGGGCCAGGACGAAGCACTGCGCCTCGAATGCCTCCTGCTGATCGCACGCATGTCCTGGAGCGGTTACCAGCACGAGCGCCACGAACACCAGTTGGCAGCCGCCCTCGGGGCGTGGACGCAGGCCGAACGGCTGCTGGGCGAGGACCACCCCGACCGGCCGGACGTGCTGGCCGCCTTCGGTGCCGCCCTGCTCGAGCAGGCTCAGCTCCAGGACGCCCCCGCCACCGCGAGCCGGGCCGTCATGGTGCTGCGCTCGGCCGTGGAGGAGACGCCCATGGCGCATCCGGACATCCCGGTGCGCTGGCAGAACCTGAGCCTCGCCCACTACAGGCGGTACGAGCTCCAGGAGGTGCTGTCCGACCTGTACGAGGCCGAGTGGCTGCTGGGCGAAGCCATCCGCTGCGCCGATCAGCCCGAGTTCCTCGTACGCTGCTGGACCACCCGCGGTGCCATGCTCACGTCCCTCTACTCCAGGACGGCCACGCTCACGCATCTGCACCGGGCGATCGAGTGCTACGGGCAGGCCGTCGAGCTGGCGCGGGAGGAAGGCATGGACGAGTTGCTGGCCACGGCGCTGCAGACCCGAGAGCAGCTGCGGGAGCAGCTCCGCACCCTGAGGTCCGGGCCGGCCCGCACCCCCACCACCCGCCCGGACCCCGAAACGGCCCCCGAGTGACCGCACGCCCGGAGGACACCCGCACACCCCTCCCCGACATCCCCAGGCCGGACCGGACCGACCACCCGGTTCTCGCGGCGATCCTCGCCGAACTACGCACCCGGGACGGGGAGTCCACCGTCGTCGCCCACTACGAAGACGCCCCATGACCACACACCCCCAGTGGCCGCACGCCGTCCTGGACCCGACGGCGCACCGCCCGACGCCCTTCCGTCAGTTCGTGCTGAAGGTGCACGGCCGCTGCAACCTGGACTGCTCCTACTGCTACGTCTACCGGGGCCGGGACGACGGCTGGCGCGAGCGTCCGCCCCGTACGCCGGAGCCGACGATGCGCCGCACCGCGGCCCGGATCGCCGAGCACGTCCGGGAACACGGCCTCGACCGCATCCGGGTCGAACTCCACGGCGGTGAACCCCTCCTCACCGGCCCCGAGCCTGTCCTCGCCTACGTGCGCGCGGTACGGGAGGCCGTCCCCGCCGACTGCCGGGTCACCGCCACCGTCCAGACCAACGGCACCCGGCTCACGGCCGCCGCGCTGGACCGCCTGGCCGGGGCCGGCGTCCGGGTCGGCCTCAGCCTCGACGGGGGACGGGCCGCGCACAACGCCCGCCGCGTCGACCACGCCGGCCGCCCGGCCTGGCCCGCCGCCCGGGCCGCCGCCCGGCGGCTCGCCGCCCGCCCGGAGACGTACGCCGGCATCCTCTGCACCATCGACCCGGCCACCGATCCGCACGACGTCTACCGGTCCCTGCTCGACCTGGACCCCCCCGGCGTGGACTTCCTGCTCCCGCACGCCAACTGGGCCCACCCGCCCCTGGGACTCCCGTCCCGGCGCCCGGCCCGGCACCGCCCCGCCCCCACCCCGTACGGCGACTGGCTCGCCGCCGTACGGGGTGGGGGCGGGGCGGCTGCGCACCCGGGTGCGGCTCTTCCAGGAGATCGCCGCCCTGCTCCTCGGCGCCCCCAGCAGCGCCGAGGCCGTCGGACTCTCGCCGATGGCCGCGGTCGTCGTGGAGACGGACGGCGGCATCGAGCAGGTCGACTCGCTCAGGTCGGCCTACGCGGGCGCCGCCGAGACCGGTCTCGACGTCTTCCGGCACTCCTTCGACCGGGCCCTGCGCCATCCCGGGATCGCCGCCCGGCAGGTCGGAGAGCGGGCGCTGGCCCCGGAGTGCCTGGACTGTCCGGTCGGCCGGGTGTGCGGTGGCGGCAACTACGTGCACCGGTACGCGCCCGGCACCGGCTTCCGGCACCCCAGTGTCTACTGCGCCGACCTGGAGCGACTCGTCCGGCATGTCGCCGGCCGGCTCGACCGGACGGCGCGCGGAACGACGCGGGACGGAACGTGATGCCGGTGCTCTCGCCCAACTGGACACCCACAAAGCCGTTTTGACGCACAATTGACTAACCTGTGCACAGTCGTGACAGGTTCAGTGAGGGGACTGCAGGATGACGGCGCAGCTCGAACACGTCACGGTGGTCTTCGCCGGGCAGAGCGAATCCTGGGCCAAGTGGATCGACCACCAGATCCGGGCCGCGGGACGCCGCACGACACTGGTGCGCTGGAACCCGCTGCGCCGCCCGCCCACCGTGCAGGCCCTCGGCAACCTGATGAGCGCCCCGGGCCGGATACTGCTCGTCATAGACGACTGGTACGAGCGCCTGGAACGCAGCCGGTTCGACGCCTGGGCCGGCGTCCTGCGCCAGACGCTGCCGGAGTACCGGGACCGGATCGCCGCCGTCAGCGTCACGGCCCAGCCGATGCCCGATGCCGTCATCGCGCTGGCCCCCGTCGAACTGCGCGGCCTCAGGCCCGAGGTGGCCCGCAGCCGCGTCCTGGAATGCGCGGGAGTACCGGCCCCCGGCGCCCTGATCGACCTGCGCCGCGGCCCCCGCTTCCCGGACGACCCGCCGGAGGTGTGGCGCCGGGTGCCGCGCCGCAACCGCCGGTTCATCGGACGCACCGAGCTGCTGGAGCAGGTGTACGCGACGCTGTCCGCCGCAGGCCGCGACGGAGCCACCGTGGCCCTGCGCGGGCCGGGCGGCTTCGGCAAGACCCAGCTCGCCGCGGAGTACGTGCACCGGTTCGCGGGCGAGTACGACATCGTCTGGTGGATCAGCGCCGCCCAGCGCGTCACCGCCCGCCAGCAGTTCGCCGAGCTCGCACCCGAGATGGGCCTGACGGACGCCGGGGACCTGGCGGCCACCATCAAGGCCGTACGGCGTGAACTCGACGACACCGCACGCCCCTGGCTGCTCGTGCTGGACGGTGCCGGCGACCCCGAGCCGCTGCGCGACCTCGTCCCGGAGGGCCGTGGGCACGTCCTGGTCACCACCCATCGTGGCGAGTGGGCCGCGCACGCCGAGACCATCGAGGTGCCGCCCTTCGAACGCCGGGAGAGCGTCGCGTTCCTCCGGCGCCGCGCGGCCCGGCTCACCGACGACCAGGCGCAGCGGCTCGCCGAGGCCGTGGAGGACATGCCGCTGCTCCTCGACCAGATGGCTGCCTGGCTGGATCTGAACCCGACGGTGTCGGTGAACGACTACGTACGCGACATCCGGGAGGGCCGGCCGGACCGGTTCGGCGTCATGGCCTCCGGCCAGTACCCGAAGTTCGAGGTCGCCTGGGCCAAGCTCATCAACTCCCTGCGCGAAGGGTCCGAACCGGCCTGGCAGTTGCTGAACCTGCTCGTCTGCTTCTCACCCGACGTCGTCCCGGTACGACTGCTGCAGACGGCCCGGCACGGTGACCTGCCGCCCGAACTGGCCGAGCTGATCAGCGAGCCCAGCAGCTGGAACACGGCGCTGCGCAAGCTCTCCGAGATCACCTCCATGCGCATCGAGTACGAGCAGGGCCCCCGCCGCCTGGACACCCAGACCGTCGGCACCCTGCGCATGCACCGCCTCTTCCACCGCTACGTCCGCTCCGTACAGGCGCCCGACGACGCCGAACGCTATTCGGCCGCCGCCCGCAGGGTCCTGGTCTCCGCCGACCCGCGGGACTCCGCCCAGGCCGGCAACTGGGCGCGCTACGCCGAGATCATCCCGCACCTGGAGCCGTCCGGCGCGCTGCAGTCGGCCGACGACGACGTACGTGACCTGGTGCTCAACTGCGTCGAGTACCTGCGGATGCGTGGCGAGTACCACGACGGCTGGTGGCTGAGCCGGCTGGCCGTGGACAACTGGCGGCCCAAGTTCGGCGACACCGACCGTTCCGTGCTCGTCGCGGTCCACCAGCTCGCCAACATGCTGCGCCGGCTGGGCCGGTACGCCGAGGCGGAGGAGGTGGGCCGGGAGAACCTGCGGCGGCTGAGCGGCGCCGGGCAGGTCCGGCCCATCGAGCTGATCCGCGCCAAGGACGGACTCGGCGGGACGCTGATGGCCCTCAGCCGGTACACCGAGGCGCGCACCCTGTTCGAGGAGGCCGCCGCGAGCGCCGCGGAGGAACTCGGCGGCGAGAACGTCCCGCGCACCCTCAGCATCCGCAGCAACCTCGCCGTCGCCGTCGGTCTGCAGGGCCACTACGCCGAATCGCTCGTCCAGCACCGCCGGATCTTCGAGGCCCGGGTCGAACTGCTGGGCGGCAAGGACGCGGCCACGCTCAACTCGGCGCTGCGCAGCGCCTGGATGCTGAGACTGCTCGGCCGCTACCGGGAGGCGCTGGCCATCCAGGGCCACAACTCCCGCGTCCACAGTCAGGTGCTGGACCGCAACCACAGCCAGACCCTGCACGCCGAGCACAACCTCGCCCTGTGCGCCCGCCGGGACGGGGACCTGCAGTTCGCGCACGTCATGATGCGCGGCGTCCGGGAGAAGCTGCTGCGCCGGCGCGGTGCCCTGCACCCGGAGACCCTGATGGTCTCCTGCGACTACGCGATGCTGCTGCGCCAGCTGGAGCGGACCGCGGAGGCCAGGGAACTCGCCGAGCTCACCGCCGCGCAGTACGCGGCCCAGCTCGGCGAGGGCCACCCCTACGCGATCGGGGCGCGGGACAACGTCGCCACCGTCATGCGGGACATGGGAGAGACCCGCAGCGCGCTGGAGCTGTCCCTGCGGACCGTTCAGGAGATGGAGCAGGCGGTCGGCCGGGAGCATCCGTGGGCGATCGGCTGCGCCAAGAACGGGGTGGCCGCGCTCGCCGCCGCCGGGGAGACCGAGTCCGCGGCCGCGCTCGGCCGCGACGCCGCCGAACGCTCCGCCCGGGCGCTGGGCGAGAGCCATGTCCTCACCATCAGCCTGCGGGCCGGTCTCGCCCTCGACCTCGCCGAGCTGGGCGAGGTCGAGGAGGCCGAGACCCTGCACCGGGACGCCGTCACCCGGCTCACCACGGTCCTCGGCCCCGACCACCCCCAGACCCACTACATCCTCGAACGCCACCGCCCCTACTGGGACTTCGAGCCCCAGCCGATCTGAAACGGCGAGGGCCCGGCCCCGAGTCACAGCGACTCGGGACCGGGCCCTCGGTGCCGTAGGGCCTAGGCCTCGAACACCTCACGCACCAGCTGCTCCTGCTCCGCCTGGTGCCGCTTGGCGGAACCCACCGCCGGCGACGACGAGTGCGGGCGGGAGATACGGCGCAGGCGCTCGCCGTGCGGGACGTCGGCGCCGACCGCCAGGTCCAGGTGGTCGATCAGGTTGAGGGCGATGAACGGCCAGGCACCCTGGTTCGCCGGCTCCTCCTGCGCCCACAGGTACTTCTCGGCGTTCGGGTACTTGGCGATCTCCGCCTGGAGCTCGGCACCCGGCAGCGGGTACAGGCGCTCGATACGGATGATCGCCGTGTCCGTGGCACCGCGCTTCTGACGCTCGGCCTCCAGGTCGTAGTAGACCTTGCCGGCGCAGAAGACGACCTTCTTCACCGCGGCCGGGTCCGTGACCGTCGCGTCGCCGATGACCGGCTGGAACTGGCCCGTGGTGAACTCCTCCGCCTTCGACGCGGCGGCCTTGAGGCGCAGCATCGACTTCGGCGTGAAGACGACCAGCGGCTTGTGGTGCGGGTTGTGCACCTGCCACCGCAGGAGGTGGAAGTAGTTCGACGGGGAGGTCGGCATGGCGACCGTCATGTTGTTCTGCGCGCACAGCTGCAGGAACCGCTCCGGGCGGGCGGACGAGTGGTCCGGGCCCTGGCCCTCGTAGCCGTGCGGGAGGAGCAGGACCACGCCGGACGTCTGGGCCCACTTCTGCTCCGCCGACGAGATGAACTCGTCCACGACCGTCTGCGCGCCGTTGACGAAGTCGCCGAACTGGGCCTCCCACATCACCAGCGCGTCCGGGCGGGCCAGCGAGTAGCCGTACTCGAAGCCCATCGCCGCGTACTCGGAGAGCAGGGAGTTGTAGACGTTCAGCCGTGCCTGGTCCTCGGAGAGGTACTGCAGCGGCGTGTACTCCTCGCCGGTGCTGCGGTCGATGATCACCGCGTGGCGCTGGCCGAACGTACCGCGCTGCGAGTCCTGGCCGGCCAGGCGGACCGGGGTGCCGTCCAGGAGGAGGGAGCCGATGGCGAGGGTCTCGCCCATGCCCCAGTCGATCGTGCCGTCCTCGACCATCGACGCCCGGCGCTGCAGCTGCGGCAGCAGACGCGGGTGGACGGTGATGTGGTCGGGGATGTTGACCTGGGACTCGGCGATCCGCTTGACGATCTCCGTGGAGACCGCGGTGTTCACGGCGACCGGGAACTCGGCCTGCGCGTCGGGCGTCTGGACCGTCGCCGGCTGCGCGGTGGCCTCGCGGACCTCCGTGAAGACCTTCTCCAGCTGGCCCTGGTAGTCCTGCAGGGCCTGCTCGGCCTCTTCCAGGGTGATGTCGCCGCGACCGATGAGGGACTCGGTGTACAGCTTGCGCACCGAGCGCTTCTTGTCGATCAGGTCGTACATCAGCGGCTGGGTGAAGGCCGGGTTGTCCGACTCGTTGTGACCGCGGCGGCGGTAGCAGATGAGGTCGATCACCACGTCCTTGTTGAACGCCTGGCGGAACTCGAAGGCCAGCCGCGCGACACGGACCACGGCCTCCGGGTCGTCGCCGTTCACGTGGAAGATCGGGGCCTCGATCATGCGGGCCACGTCCGTCGCGTACATCGAGGAGCGCGCGGACTCGGGGGCCGCGGTGAAGCCGACCTGGTTGTTGATGACCACGTGGACCGTGCCGCCGGTGCGGTAGCCGCGCAGCTGCGACATGTTCAGGGTCTCGGCCACCACGCCCTGGCCCGCGAAGGCCGCGTCACCGTGCAGGGCGACCGGCAGGACGGTGAAGTCCGTGCCGCCCTTGTTGATGATGTCCTGCTTGGCGCGGGCGATGCCCTCGAGGATCGGGTCGACCGCCTCCAGGTGCGAGGGGTTGGCGGCCAGCGAGACCTTGATCTGCTCGCCGTCCAGGCCGGTGAAGGTGCCCTCGGCGCCCAGGTGGTACTTGACGTCGCCGGAGCCGTGCATCGACTTCGGGTCGAGGTTGCCCTCGAACTCGCGGAAGATCTGCGCGTACGACTTGCCGACGATGTTGGCGAGGACGTTCAGCCGGCCGCGGTGGGCCATGCCGATGACGACCTCGTCGAGGCGGGACTCGGCCGCGCTGTCCAGGACCGCGTCCAGCAGCGGGATGACCGACTCGCCGCCCTCGAGGGAGAAGCGCTTCTGGCCGACGTACTTCGTCTGCAGGAAGGTCTCGAAAGCCTCCGCGGCGTTCAGCCGGCGCAGGATGCGCAGCTGCTCCTCGCGCTCCGGCTTGGCGTGCGGGCGCTCCACCCGGTCCTGGATCCACTTGCGCTGCTTGGGGTCCTGGATGTGCATGTACTCGATGCCGGTGGTGCGGCAGTACGAGTCGCGCAGGACGCCGAGGATGTCGCGCAGCTTCATCAGGGACTTGCCGGAGAAGCCGCCGACGGCGAACTCGCGCTCCAGGTCCCACAGGGTGAGGCCGTGCTCGGTGATGTCCAGGTCGGGGTGCTTGCGCTGGCGGTACTCCAGCGGGTCGGTGTCGGCCATGACGTGGCCGCGGACCCGGTAGGAGTGGATCAGCTCGAAGACGCGGGCGGCCTTGGTGACGTCGTCGTCGTGGCTGGCGTCGATGTCCTTGAGCCAGCGGACCGGCTCGTAGGGGATGCGCAGGGCCTCGAAGATGTCGTCGTAGAAGCCGTTCTCGCCGAGGAGCAGGTTCGCGACCTGGCGGAGGAACTCGCCGGAGGCGGCGCCCTGGATCACCCGGTGGTCGTACGTCGACGTGAGCGTCATGACCTTGGAGATGCCCAGCTTGTTGAGCGTGTCCTGGGACGTGCCCTGGAACTCCGCCGGGTAGTCCATCGAGCCGACGCCCATGATGACCGACTGGCCGGGCATCAGACGCGGGACCGAGTGCACGGTGCCGAGGCCGCCCGGGTTGGTCAGGGAGACCGTGACGCCGGTGAAGTCGTCCATCGTCAGCTTGTTGTCGCGGGCGCGGCGGACGATGTCCTCGTAGGCCTGCCAGAACTCGAAGAAGTTCAGCGTCTCGGCCTTCTTGATCGCCGCGACGACCAGCTGGCGGTCGCCGTTGGGCTTGACCAGGTCGATGGCGAGGCCGAGGTTGATGTGCGGCGGCTTGACGAGGGTCGGCTTGCCGTCCTTCTCGCCGAACGACCAGTTCATCGACGGCATGGCCTTGATGGCCTGCACCATCGCGTAGCCGATCAGGTGCGTGAAGGAGATCTTCCCGCCCCGGGCCCGCTTGAGGTGGTTGTTGATGACGATGCGGTTGTCGAAGAGCAGCTTCACCGGGACCGCGCGCACGGACGTGGCCGTGGGCAGCTCCAGGGAGGCGTTCATGTTCTTCGCGACGGCCGCGGCAGGGCCGCGCAGCGTGATCAGCTCGGGGCCCTCCGGCGCCGTCGGCGCGGCGGCGGGCTCGGCCTTTGCCTTCGGCTTGGCGGCCGGGGCCGGGGCCGCGGCCTTCGCCGGAGCCGGGGCGGGCGCGGCGGCCGGCTTCGGGGCGGCGGGAGCGGCCGGGGCGGCCGGAGCTGCCTGCTGGACCGGGGCCGCGGGAGCTGCCTGGGCCGGGGCCGGCGTCTGAGCCGTGGTGGTGGTCTCCGCAGCCGCGGTACCCGCCGGAGCCGGGGCGGACGGGGCCCCCGGCTTGTAGTCGGCGAAGAAGTCCCACCAGGCGCGGTCTACCGAATTCGGGTCCTGGAGGTACTGCTGATAGATCTCGTCGACGAGCCACTCGTTGGGACCGAACGCGGCAGCGGGGTTCTTGCCCGCTTGATCGGCGTCGGTCGAGATGCTCGATGCGTTACTGGGGGACTGTGGCGACACGGCGGCAACCGCCCTCTTCCGCTTCACAAGGTGATGGACAGCGGGAATCAAGGCTACGCCTCCATGACCGAGAAGGTCAGGCCGGGCCCGTTCATCGTCGCGTAAGTCACATCTGAGCAGGTGTTTCGGGGATGGAAATGGCGGGAAACAAGCGTGGTTCCGGTGTGAAAGGGGTGCACTGACCCGGGCCCGGCGCATACGAGACGCGGGCCTTCGCCTGATCACACGTGTCCTGCAGTGCGGACGCCTGTGGATCTTGTGGCTCCGCTTCGAACTTTACGTCAACTTGGCACGGATGGCAGTCCCGGAAGGGTGATGAGGATCCGGCAGCCCCGCTCGGATTCGGCCACACCGATCTTGCCGCCGTGCAGATCCACCGCCCAGCGGGCGATCGCCAGGCCGAGGCCCGTGCCGCCGTCGCTGCCCGGACCGTGCGGCCGGTTGACGGCACCCCGGTTGAACCGCTCGAAGACCCGGTGCCACTCCGACCGCGGAATGCCCGGACCCTCGTCCAGGACCTCGAGCTCCAGCGACTGGGGCAGCGCCCCGCGCCGCGCCTTCACCGTGACCCGGCCGTGCGGCGGGCTGTGCTTGACCGCGTTGTCGATCAGGTTGGCGACGACCTGGTGGATCCGCTCCGGGTCGGCGTGCGCGGTCAGCTCCGGCGGGGACACGTCGAGGTGCAGATGGACGTCCGTACGGGTGTGACTGCCGGAGCCGGAGGCGATGCCCGCCCGCGCGGAGGCGACCATGTTGGCCTCCTTCAGCACCCCGGACAGATACGGCCACACCTCGAACCGCCGCATCTTCAGCGGTACGACGCCGTTGTCCAGACGCGACAGGTCGAGGAGCGTCTCCACGAGACGTCCCAGCCGCTCCGTCTGTTTCAGGGCCGTCCGCATGGTCTCCGGGTCGGCCTCCGTGACGCCGTCCACGATGTTCTCCAGGACCGCGCGCAACCCGGCGATCGGTGTGCGCAGCTCGTGCGAGACGTTGGCGACCAGCTCCTTGCGCTGGTTGTCCTGGGCCTCCAGGTCGTCGGCCATGCGGTTGATCGTGACGGCCAGGTCGCCCAGCTCGTCCCACCGGTTCTCACGGACCCGCCGGGTGTAGTCGCCGTGCGAGATGGAGCGGGCCACCGCGTTCATCTCGTCCAGCGGTGCGGTGAGCGAATGCGCCACGAACTGCGTGATCAGCAGGGTGGCGATCATCGAGAAGACCGTGATGAAGCGCAGCTCGGTCTCGGTGCGCACCGCGATCATCAGCAGCCCGGTGGTGATCAGCACCGAGATGACGACCAGCGCACCCAACTTGGTCTTGATCGAGAACGGGCGTACGCCGCCCCAGGGCTCCCCGGGGCTCCTCCGTGCGGCCGGCCGCCCCTCGCTCATGGCGTCGGTGTCTCCAGGGCGTAGCCCACGCCGTGCACCGTGCGGATCCGCTCGGCGCCGATCTTCCGCCGCAGCGCCTTGATGTGGCTGTCGACGGTACGGGTGCCGGAGGCGTCCGCCCAGTCCCACACCTCGGCCAGCAGCTGCTCACGCGAGAGCACCGCGCGCGGCGTGTTCGCCAGGCAGACCAGCAGGTCGAACTCGGTGGGCGTCAGATGCACGTCCTCGCTGCGCACCCGGACCCGGCGCTGTGCGTGGTCGATCTCCAGCTCGCCCAGGCGCAGGATGCCGGTGCGCGGAGTGGCGGCCGCGACCGCGGCCCGCTCGACCCGGCGCAGCAGCACATGCACGCGCGCGGCCAGCTCCCGGATCGAGAACGGCTTGGTCATGTAGTCGTCGGCGCCGACGCCGAGACCCACCAGCATGTCGGTCTCGTCGTCGCGCGCGGTGAGCATCAGTACCGGCACCGGCCGCTGGGCCTGCACCCGTCGGCAGACCTCCAGGCCGTCGAAGCCCGGCAGCATGATGTCGAGAATCAGCAGGTCGGGCTGCCAGGCCTCGGCCGTGTCGACGGCGGCCGGGCCGTCACTGGCCGTCTGTACGAGAAATCCCTCGGCGCGCAGGCGGGCCGCGATGGCGTCGACGATCGTCGCGTCGTCCTCGACCACCAGCACCCGGCGCTGTGCGCCCGGGGTGGTCGCCGCCGTGCCGTTGTGGGAGGTGTGTGTCTGCTCCATCGCCCGCCCCTGAAGTGTGCTTTCCGGAATCCGTGGGGTGATCCCATGACTGCGATTGACGCTTGAATGATCGGCGTCAGGGATGCAGCGTACGGGGAGTCACCGCAGCTCGGCTATCCAGGTCGTACGCCGAGATGCACGGCGTCCGGAACGCCCCGGGCAACGGGGATCTCTTCGGTACGCACACACCGGAAACCGGCATTCCGCAAGGATCCTTCAAATTCCGGGGAGGGCTGCGCCGACCACACGGCGAGCACGCCGCCGGGTCTCAACACCCTTGCGCAGCTTGCCAGTCCGGCCGCGGAGTACAGCCCGTCGTTCCTCTCCGTGACGGTCCAGCCGGGCCCGTTGTCGATGTCCAGGCACAGCGCGTCGAACGTGGCGGAAGTCTCATTGACGAAGTCGATCAGATCCGCTTCGACGATCTCCGTACGGCTGTCGGCGAGGGCCTCGCGGGACAGCTCGGCGAGCGGTCCGTCGCGGTGCCAGTCGATGACGGCACGCTCGCGCTCGATCACCGTGATCCGGCCCCAGTGCGGGTTCGCGGCGGCGTGTGCGAGCGAGAATCCGACGCCGAGACCGCCGATCAGCACCGCGGGCGCCGCCCGGCCGTCCAGGGCGTTCAGGGCCGCGTCGACCAGCCGTCGCTCCGATCGTCCGTCGGAGGTGTCCATCAGGAAACAGCCGTTGACGATGATCTGCAGCAGGGCGCCGTGCCGGCGCAGCACGACCTCGCCCGAGGGGCCCTCACGACGGTCCAGGACTTCGGGGATGTCGTAGGTGGTGGCCATCTGCCCATCCTGGCACTTCTCTGACGGCATGTTGCCGGAATGACGGAGGGGAGTAGCCCGGCCCCCGGCGGTGTTGACACAGGGGCGGCACAGCGGCCCGGGAGTGATCGCTCAGAGCGAACGGGCCGGGGGAACATTCGGCGGCTCCCACGCATTGAGTCGGCATAGCTCAACTTGACTGCCTAAGGGGAGATCATGGCTGCTGAGTCCACGCCGTTCACTTCGCTCACCCTGCCCGTGCTGCCGCTCGACAGTGAGGTCGTGCTGCCCGGGATGGTGGTCCCCCTGGACCTGAGCGATGCCGAAGTGCGGGCCGCGGTGGAGGCGGCGCAGGCCGCTGCCCGGTCCGAGCTCGGAAAGCCCAAGGTCCTGCTGGTGCCCCGGATCGACGGGACGTACGCGAGCACCGGTGTGCTCGGCACCGTCGAGCAGGTCGGGCGGCTCGCCGACGGCGACCCCGGCGCCCTGATCCGGGGGCGGAACAGGGTGCGGATCGGCGCCGGGACGACCGGGCCGGGTGCCGCGCTGTGGGTCGAGGGGACCAGGGCCGACGAGAGTCTCCCGGAGCCGCTGCCCGGGCACGTCACCGAACTGGTCAAGGAGTACAAGGCCCTCGCGACCGACTGGCTGAAGAAGCGCGGCGCATGGCAGGTCGTCGACCGTGTGCAGGCCATCGACGACGTGTCCGCCCTGGCCGACAACTCGGGGTACTCGCCCTTCCTGACCCTCGATCAGAAGATCGAGCTGCTGGAGACCGGCGACCCCGTCGACCGGCTGAAGCTCGCCACCCAGCAGCTGCGCGACCACCTCGCCGAGCAGGACGTCGCCGAAACCATCGCCAAGGACGTCCAGGAGGGCGTCGACAAGCAGCAGCGCGAGTTCCTGCTGCGACGGCAGCTGGAGGCCGTACGCAAGGAACTGCGCGAGCTGAACGGCGAGAAGGACGGCGAGGAGTCCGACGACTACCGCGCCCGCGTAGAGGCCGCCGACCTGCCCGAGACGGTCCGCGAGGCCGCCCTCAAGGAGGTCGACAAGCTGGAGCGGTCCAGCGACCAGTCGCCGGAGGGCTCGTGGATCCGGACCTGGCTCGACACGGTGCTCGAACTGCCGTGGAACGAGCGGACCGAGGACGCGTACGACATCCAGGGCGCCAAGACGGTCCTGGACGCCGAGCACGCGGGCCTGGAGGACGTGAAGGAGCGGATCACCGAATACCTGGCGGTGCGCAAGCGCCGTACGGACCGGGGCCTGGGTGTCGTCGGCGGGCGGCGCGGAGGTGCCGTGCTCGCCCTCGTCGGGCCGCCCGGCGTCGGCAAGACGAGTCTCGGCGAGTCCGTCGCCCACGCCATGGGCCGCAAGTTCGTCCGCGTCGCCCTCGGCGGTGTCCGCGACGAGGCCGAGATCCGCGGTCACCGGCGTACGTACGTCGGTGCGCTGCCCGGCCGTATCGTCCGCGCCATCAAGGAGGCCGGGTCGATGAACCCGGTCGTGCTCCTGGACGAGATCGACAAGGTCGGCTCCGACTTCCGCGGCGACCCGGCCGCGGCGCTCCTCGAAGTGCTCGACCCGGCGCAGAACCACACCTTCCGCGACCACTACCTGGAAGTCGAACTCGACCTGTCCGACGTCGTCTTCCTCGCCACCGCCAACGTCCTGGAGGCCATCCCGGAGGCCCTGCTCGACCGTATGGAGCTGGTCCGGCTCGACGGCTACACCGAGGACGAGAAGATCGTCATCGCCCGTGACCACCTGCTCCCGCGCCAGCTGGAGCGGGCCGGCCTGGACAAGGACGAGGTCGTCATCGACGAGGGCGCGCTGCGCAAGCTCGCCGGCGAGTACACGCGCGAGGCGGGCGTCCGCAACCTCGAGCGGTCCATCGCACGGCTGCTGCGCAAGGTCGCGGCACAGCACGAACTGGGTGAGCGGGAGCTGCCGTTCACGATCGGGGACGGTGACCTGCGGGGTCTGATCGGACGACCGCACCACGTACCCGAGTCGGCCCAGGACCCGGCCGAACGGCGCACGGCGGTACCGGGCGTGGCGACAGGCCTCGCGGTCACGGGGGCGGGCGGTGACGTGCTGTACGTCGAGGCGTCGCTGTCCGACCCGGAGACGGGGGCGGCGGGCCTGACGCTGACCGGACAGCTGGGTGACGTGATGAAGGAGTCGGCGCAGATCGCGCTGAGCTTCCTGCGCAGCCGCGGTGCCGAGCTGGAACTCCCGGTCGCCGACCTGAAGGACCGGGGCGTGCACATCCACTTCCCGGCGGGTGCGGTGCCGAAGGACGGCCCGAGCGCGGGCATCACGATGACGACGGCACTGGCGTCACTGCTGTCCGGCCGCCTGGTCCGTACGGACGTGGCGATGACCGGCGAGGTCTCGCTGACCGGCCGCGTCCTGCCGATCGGCGGTGTGAAGCAGAAGCTGCTCGCCGCGCACCGTGCGGGTGTCACCACCGTGATCATCCCCAAGCGCAACGAGCCCGACCTGGACGACGTCCCGGCCGAGGTGCTGGACAAGCTCGACGTCCACGCCGTCACCGACGTCCGCCAGGTCCTCGAACTGGCCCTGTCGCCGGCCACGAACGGCGCGGAGTCGGAGGTTCCGGTCGCGGCGTGACGGACGTGACCGGATGGGCAAGGCCCGGGTCCCGTGAGGGAGGCCCGGGCCTTCGCCATGAGTGCGTATTAACCACCTTTACCCCTTGTGCTGTCAAGTCACGAATTTTCGTAACGTGACCCTTTTATGCGGTTCCGGCCTACTTGAAGTGCGGTTTCACCGGAAACACCGGAGAACGAGAAGGCTCCTCGGAAGCAGGAGAAACTCATGACTCGCACCAAGGGAAGCAAACAGGAAATCCGCCAGAAGCGCGGAATCCGTGTCGCGGCCGTCGCGGCTTCGGGTGTGGTGGCCGCCGGAGGGATCATCCTCCCGGCGAGTGCGGCCTCGGCATCCTCGATGCCCGGATCGCCGACCGTGAGCACGGTCGCCACGCAAGGCGACCACGGGCACAAGTACTGGCACTGCACGTGGCACAAGCACCACAAGTTCGGGCAGTGGCACAAGCACTGCAAGTGGTACAAGCACCACGACCACGACTGGTGGAACGACGACCGCGACCACCGCTGGTGGAACGACGACCGTGACCACCGCTGGTGGAACGACGACCGCGACCACCGCTGGTGGAACGACGACGACGATCATGACTGGAAGGACAGGCACGATCACGACTGGAAGGACAGGCACGATTACGACTGGTAACGGCGGCGACGTCGGCTGATCCCGACAGAGCCACGCCGCGAACCGAACCGCACCGACTCGCTGCCCCGCCGGCCCTCCACCGGCGGGGCAGCGGCAGTGCGTCGTCGGCCTGACCGGGGGAGGGAAGGGCTCCGGACGCTGCCGTTGGTCTACGCCTGCGAAATACTGAGAGAGCTGCGGCAATGGCCGGTGGCTGGCGGGAACTTTCAGGATCGGGAAACCGGATCAGGGGACTGACGTGCACGTGGACGGAAACGGCGACGGACATCGCGGCGGAAGCGGCGCGTCGCCGACTGGTGTGGACCAGGAGTTCCTGGCCCTGGAACGCGAGCTGACCGTGTTCCTGCGGCGGGCCCGCGCCAACCAGGGCGAGATGGCCCGCGAGGTCCATCCGGACCTGGAGTCGGCCGCGTACGGACTCCTCGTGCGGCTGGACGAGTGCGGCGCGCAGCGGGCCACCGAGCTCGCGGCCTACATCGGCGTCGGCAAGGCCACCATGTCCCGCCAGCTCCGCGCCCTCGACGAGCTGGGGCTGGTGGCCCGCGAACCCGATCCGGCGGACGGCCGCGCCTGGCTGGTGCACCTCACCGACGAGGGGCGGACGCGGGTGCAGCGGGTCCGGGAGGCCCGCCGGGCGCGGTACGTCCGCAAGCTCGCCCACTGGGACCGCCGCGAGGTGGCCGAACTCGCCCGGCTGTTGCACCAGTTGAACACCGGGATGGAGAAGTAGCCGGTCAGAGCTCCGCGTAGACGGCCGTCGCGTCGTCGTGGGTCTTGCTGCGGCCCAGATACGTCCGCTCCTCGCGGTCGGCGGCCTCGAGGGTGCGGACGCGGTCGATCAGCGCCTGCGCCCCCTTCTTGCGTACGAAGGTGAAGAGGTCCGTCCAGTCGCCCTCCCGGAACTTCTCCGTCCACCGGGTCGCCCCGTCCGTCAGTGCCGCCAGGGCGCGGACCTCGCTGCGCGGCAGGACCCCGGTCACCGCCCGTGCGGCCACCGAGGGATCCGCGGCGGCCGTGAAGAAGCCGCCCTCCTTGTTGCGGACGGTGGCGTCCACCAGGGCGTCGGTGGCCAGGCTCGCGCGGGGGAGGCGGGACAGGCGGTCGTCGAGGTACGGCGTGACCGTGCCGTCGGGGGACTCGACGAGAAGGGCCGAGTCGGCGAGGACCAGATACTCGACGGTCGCCGGGGACCAGCGGGCGAGGACCACGGTCGCCTGCGGGGTGCGCGGGTGAGAAAGCTCACAGGTTTCGGCATGGGACTCGGCCGTACGCGCTATGGCGCGGGCCAGGGCGTCGGACAGGGGAACATCCGGGAGTGAAACGGTCAGTTCGGTCAGCGCCCCGCCGAGCCGGGCGGTGTACCAGTGAACGGAATGCAGACAGCCTGTCCCGCCCCTCGGCGGGGTCACTCCGTCCAGCACCACGAGCGAACCGCCCTGTCCGCAGGCGGGAAGTCCGACACCGGCGAAGTCCTCGTTGGGGCGGGCCGGATCAGCCGGCTCCGAAACCAGTTCTGTGCGCATCCGGCCAGTCTGCACGAGCCCTTCACAAGGTCCGCGAAAGGGTGCCATCGCTCGCCGGATCGTCGTACCGTCGCAGGTCAGGCGCCGGGTTTGGGATGGAATGGCGGACTCCGGGAAGGCGTGGCGGCGAATAGTGCCAAAGCCCGCCGCCCACGTCCAACCGGCCCGCCGCGCGGGGCTGTCGCACACGCCGGAGGAACTTGCCCGCCAACTCCCCTCCGATGTTCACTCCTTCGGGTGGCGGGTCAGGTGATGGGCGACCACTGACCACCGGCACTGGGAGGGTCGGGGACCGGAACCGCACCGGGTGTGCACACCAGTTGACGGAGCGTCGCCCGGGCCCATGGGTACACGAGTCAGGAATGCGAGCACCGGTGCAGAAGAAGAGGCCTCGGCGCACAGGCAAGCAGACGGCCTCCGAGGGGGGCGCGGAGCGCACCCCTGTCGGCAGGGGCCGCCCGACCCACGTACGCAACCGGCTGATCGTGGCCGTGGCCGTGGTGGCCGCCGCCATCGCCGGGGCCGGCGCCCCCTCGGTCATCGCCGCCTCCGGGCAGCTGAGCGACAGCCAGGACCTGGTGACGCTGGCCGGGCAGACCCGGGACGCCCTCGTCCTGGCCCACTCCCTTGCCGACGAACGCGACGAGGTCACCTCCTACGTCGCGGCCGGCCGCCCCAAGTCCAAGGCGCCCTCCGAGCAGCGCAGCGCCCGGGTCGACCGGCAGGTCGAGGAGCTGCGCGCGAACACCGACACCCCCGCCTCGCTGCGGGCGGACCTCGATGACATCGCGACCGTACGCAGAGCGGCGCTCACCGGAAAGAGCACCGCTCTCGAAGCGCACGAGGCCTACTCCGACGCCATCGGCGAACTCCACCGGCTCGCCGAGGAACTGGCCGAACAGTTCCCGCCCCGCGCAGGCTCCGGAGCGCACGCCCTCGCCGAGCTCGACACCGCCGTCCAGCAGGCCGCCGTCACCCGCGGACTGCTCCTCGCCGCCCTCAACGTGCCGCGTACCACCCAGACGGTCATCGATCCCGTCACCGGCCTGCCGACGGAGACCGTCGTCTCCTCCGACGCCGACACCAAGCAGCGCGCCGCCCTCACCGCCGCCGCCCTGCAGGCCCGGCTGCGCTCCGACGCCGCCCTCGCCGACTTCCACGACACCGCGACCAAGGCCGCCCGCTCCTCGTACGACTCCACGGTCACCGGCCCCGAGGTCAACGCCGCCGACCAGTACCTCGCCGCCCTCACCGACCAGCCCACCCTCTCCGACCGCGAACTCGCCACCGACGCAGGCAAGCTGGACGCCGCCCTCTCCGCCCGCGTCGACACCATGCGCGGCGTCGAGTCCGCCCTCTACGAGCGTCGCATCAAGGACCTCGAGACGCTGCGCGACGACGATGTCACCGAGCTGGAGATCCGCATCGCGATCCTCGGCGCCCTGATACTCCTCGCCGTCGGTGTCGCCACCGGCCTGGCCCGCAGCCTCACCCGCCCGCTCGCCGTCCTGCGGATCGGCTCGGCCCGGCTGGCCGGCGCCGAGGACCCGGCCGCCGCAGAGCCCGTGAAGTTCACCGGCCGCAACGACGAGTTCGCCCAGGTCGTCCGCTCCGTCAACGCCCTGCACGCCCAGGCCGTGGCCCTGCACGAGCGTGTCACCACCCTCGAGTCCGACCGCAAGCACCTCATCGGCCAGCGGCAGAAGATGGCCGACGCCCGCGAGGAGCTGCGCGCCGAACTCGACGAGGCCGCCGGCCGGCTGCAGCGGCTGCGCGAGAGCATCGGCGGCACCTTCGTCAACCTCGCGCTGCGCACCCTCGGCCTGGTCGAGCGGCAGCTCGGCGTCATCGAGGGCCTGGAGGAGCGTGAGCAGGACCCCGACCGGCTCGCCACCCTGTTCAAGCTCGACCACTTCGCCACCGTCATGCGCCGGCACAGCGAGAACCTGCTCGTCCTGGCCGGCGCCGAGCACATCCAGCAGCACGCCGGGTCCGTCCCGATGGTCGACGTGGTGCGTGCCGCGGTCAGCGAGATCGAGCGGTACGAGCGGGTCCGGATCGCCGCGCTGCCGCCGCACGCGCACATCGCCGGGTTCGCCGCGGACGACCTGTCGCACCTGCTGGCCGAACTCATGGAGAACGCCACCGCGTTCTCCCCGCCCGACCTGCCCGTCGAGGTCTCCGGCTGGCTCCTGGAGAACGGCGAGGTCATGCTCTCCGTCCAGGACGAGGGCATCGGCATGACCGACGAGCGGATGAGCCGCCTCAACGCCCGTCTTGCCGACTTCGACCCCGAGGCCACGTACGACCAGGAGGGCGAGGACGGGCTCGGGCTCGGTCTGTACGTCGTCGCCCGGCTCGCCCAGCGGCACGGGGTGCGGGTGCAGGTGCGCGCGCAGAAGCAGGGCGGGGTCGCAGCCGTCGTCGTACTGCCCCAGGGGCTGCTCGCCGAGGCCCCGCAGTCCGCGGTCCCGACGGTCACACCGACGGCCGCCGGTACGCACACGTTCTCCCTGCCGGGCGCCGACGCGGAGGCCAACTCCAACGTCCTGCACGGTCGCTCGGACAGCGGCGACCCGCTGGTCGCGCTGGCGGAGAAGGCCGTACATGCGCGGGACGCGGAGCCGGAGGAGCCGGTACGGGAGCAGGCCGCCGAGCCCGAGGAGACCGCGGCGACCGACGAGTCCACCGAGGCCGACGAGGCCGTACGGGAGACCGTGGAGGCCGACGAGGCCGTACGGGTGGCCGAGGAGACGGACGAGGCCGTACGGGAGAGCGCGGAGCCGTACGAGAACGCGTCCGCGCCCGACACCCCCGCCGAGACCACGATGGAGCTCCTCATCCCGGAGCCCACGCCCGCGGAACCGGCCACGGCAGTACACCCCGCGGACGCGAACCCCGGCGACCCCTACGCTCCCGAGGCCCGCCCCACCGAGCCCCGGCCCGCGGACGCGCCCCCCGCCGACCCCTATTCCATCGGCCCCGACACCCACGAGCGCGCCCCCGACGAGGGGGACGAGCCCGTCACCGACAAGGGGTTGCCCAAGCGCACCCCGAAGATCACCGCGCCCGTTTCGGCGCCCCGGCCGCGCAGCGGATCCGTCGACGCCGAGGCACTGCGCCGCCGGCTGGGCGGCTTCCGCCGGGGAGCGGAGGCCGGTCGCCGGGACGTCGAGGCGGAAATCGCCGAACGCACGGCCGAGACGACGACGCCGGACGCAACGTCCCGGACGCCCAGCGCACACGCACATGCCGAAGAAGCCACGGGGGGCACCGTCGAGGAGGCAAGCAGTTGACCGCTCCCAGTACCTTCGGACTGAGCAGTGAAGCCCGCAATCTGCACTGGCTGCTGACCAACCTCGTCGAGGAGGTGCCCGGCATCCTGTCGGTCGCGGTGGTCTCCTCCGACGGTCTGCTGCTGCTCTCCTCCGACCCCGGCCGGAACGAGGCGGCGCGCCGGCCCCGCGAGGGCCGGCCCACCGGTCCGCGCGGCTCCTCCGCCGACCTCGCCACCGTCGTCTCCGGCATCGGCAGCCTCACCATCGGCGCAGCCCGGCTGCTGGACTTCGGCGGCGTGAAGCACACGATGGTCGCGATGGACGAGGGCAGCCTGTTCGTGATGTCGATCAGCGACGGTTCGCTGCTCGGCGTGCACGGCTCCGCGGACTGCGACATGAGCGTCGTGGCGTACCACATGGCGCTGTTCGTCGGCCGTGCCGGTCACGTCCTGACGCCCGAACTCCGCAGCGAGCTCCGAAAATCCCTGGAGTCCGAACCTACGGGGAGTGCCCAATGAGCAGTACGTCCAAGAAGCTTCCCGTGCGCGGCGGGGACCGCAAGCCCGCCCGTGTGCGCCCCTACTCGCTGACCGGCGGCCGTACCCGCTTCGGGCATGTGCTGCTGGTCGAGACGTTCGTGGCCAGCACCGCCGCCCTCGAAGCGCCCGAGGAACGCAAGGAACTGACGAATGGTTCCCTCACCACCCGGGTGATGCCGGAGATGCGGGCCATCGTCGAACTGTGCCGCCGGATGCGCACGGTGGCCGAGATCGCCGCGCTGCTGAAGATGCCGCTCGGCGTGGTCCGCGTCCTGTTGAGCGATCTCGCGGACCAGGGAAAGATCCGTGTGTACGGAACCGGAACCGGTCACGGCACGGGCCGGCCGGACCGCGCTCTGCTGGAAAGGGTGCTGAGTGGACTCCGTCGTCTCTGACGCCGCCCGTGGCGTCTCCCCCCTCGTCGAGCCCGACGACAACCTCAAGACCTGGCAGACGGACCGCACCCGGGCCCCCATCGCCACGAAGATCGTCGTAGCGGGCGGTTTCGGCGTGGGCAAGACCACGCTGGTCACCTCGGTCTCGGAGATCACGCCGCTCCAGACGGAGGCGCTGATGACCGAGGCCAGTGAGGAGACCGACGACCTCACCGCCACGCCCGGCAAGCTGACCACCACCGTGGCCATGGACTTCGGCCGTATCACGCTCGACGACGACCTGGTGCTCTACCTGTTCGGCACGCCGGGCCAGCAGCGGTTCTGGTTCATGTGGGACGACCTGGTGCGCGGCGCGATCGGTGCGGTCGTGCTGGCCGACACCCGCCGGCTGAAGGACTGCTTCCCGGCACTGGACTACTTCGAGAGCTGCGGACTGCCGTACGTCGTCGCGGTCAACCACTTCGACGGCACGGAGCTGTTCGAGCCGGAGGACGTGCGGGAGGCGCTGACGATCCCGCCCCACATACCTGTCATGATCATGGACGCGCGGCGCCGGATCTCGGTGATCGAGACCCTTCTGGCCCTGGTGGCCCACACGCTCGAGGAAACGCCCGAGTAATCCCCGAGCAGTCCCCGAGTTGTCCCCGCGTAGTCCTGAGCAGCCCAGTAGTCGGAGGAGACACCCCCGCATGCGGAAGATACTCGTCGTCGGAGCCGGCCAGTCCGGACTCCAGCTCGCTCTCGGCCTGCAGTCCCACGGGTACGAAGTCACCCTGATGTCCAACCGGACGGCGGACGAGATCCGCACCGGCCGGGTCATGTCGACGCAGTGCATGTTCCACACGGCCCTCCAGCACGAGCGCGATCTCCAGCTGAACTTCTGGGAGTCCCAGGCCCCGAAGATCGAAGGACTCGGCGTCTCGGTCGCGGCCCCCGGCTCGCACGACCCGGGCCCGACACAGCGGGCGATCGACTGGGTGGGCACCCTCGACGGGTATGCGCAGTCGGTCGACCAGCGGGTGAAGATGGCCGGCTGGATGGAGACCTTCGCCCAGCGCGGCGGCCAGCTGGTCATCCACGGGGCGGCGGTCGGCGACCTCGACTACTTCTCCCGTACGTACGACCTGGTCCTCGTCTCCGCGGGCAAGGGCGAGCTGGTGTCCATGTTCGGCCGCGACCCGGAGAGGTCCCCGTACAGCGAGCCGCAGCGCGCCCTCGCCGTCGCCTATGTGCACGGCCTGGGCCCGCGCCCGGAGCACCCGGAGTTCGACGCGGTCCGCTGCAACCTGGTGCCCGGCGTCGGCGAGCTGTTCGTCATGCCGACCCTCACCAACTCCGGCCGCGCCGACATCCTGTTCTGGGAGGGCATCCCCGGCGGCCCGCTGGACGTCTTCAACGGCGTCAAGGACCCGGCGGAGCACCTATCCCTGACCCTGGAACTCATGGAGAAGTTCGTCCCCTGGGAGTACGCGCGGGCCACCAAGGTGGAACTCACCGACGCGAACGGCACCCTCTCCGGCCGCTACGCCCCCACCGTGCGCAACCCCGTCGGCCGCCTCCCTGGCGGTGGTCTGGTGCTCGGCGTCGCCGACGTGGTCGTCGCCAACGACCCGATCACCGGCCAGGGCTCCAACTCGGCGTCCAAGTGCGCCGCCTCCTACCTCGCCTCGATCCTCGAACACGGTGAGAAGGAGTTCGACGAGGCGTGGATGCGGCAGACCTTCGACCGCTACTGGGACACCGCCCAGCACGTCACCAAGTGGACGAACGCCATGCTGGCCCCGCCGCCGGAGCACATCCTGAACCTCATCGGCGCCGCCGGACAGCTCCAGCCCGTCGCCGACCGCTTCGCCAACGGCTTCAACGACCCGGCGGACTTCGAGAACTTCTTCTACGAGCCGGAGAAGACGGCCGCCTACCTCGCCGAGGTCGGCGGCGCGGCCGAGGCGTAGCCCTCGTCCGACCCGTCCATGGCGCCCTTGGGGAGCTTCGGCGGCGCGTACCGCCGCAGGGGCTCCCCGCCGGGGTCGGGCCGGACGGCCCCCAGGATCGGGTTGGCCGCGATCGGCGAGACCTTGACCTTCGCGCCCGGCCGCGGTGCCTGGACCACCATCCCGTCGCCGAGGTACATCGCCACGTGCGTGGCCTGAGGGAAGTACACCACCAGGTCCCCGGGCCGCAGCGCGCTCATCGGGATGCGCTTCAGACGCGCCCACTGCTCCTGGCTGGTCCGCGGGATCGTCGTCCCGGCCTTCGCCCACGCCTGCGAGGTCAGCCCCGAGCAGTCGAACGACTTCGGCCCCTCCGCACCCCACTCGTAGGGCTTCCCCAGCTGACGCACGGCGTAGCGCAGGGCCCGGTCGCCCTCCTGGGTCGGCTTCTGTGCACTGCTGAGGGCGCCGGACGCCAGGAACTCCTGCTGGGCCTTCGCGATCCCGTTCTTCTCGAACTCGGCGAGCGCCGCCAGCTGCTCGGCACTGAGCGAGGCGAGCATCTCCTCCACCGCGTCCAGCCGCCTGCGCACCTCGTCCCGCTGCTTCTTCTGCCGTGCGGCGAGGGTGAGTTGGCGGTCGAGGGCCGTGCGGGCCCTGCGAGCCAGCTCGTCGGCCCGGCGCTCGCCGCCGGTCAGCTCGGCCACCGTCTTGGCCCGCTCCCGGGCCAGCTGGCCGATCACATGCCCCTGCTCGAGCGCGTGCTGCGGATCGCGGGCGAGCAGCAGCCGTACGTACGGGGAGATGTCGGTGCTGCCCTGGTACTGCTGCCGGGCCAGCCGTCCGGCGGAGCTCCGGCTGTCCTGCAGGGCGAGCCGGGCGCGGGCCAGCGCGGTGTCAAGGCGGCGGACCTCGGCGCGCTGTTTCCTCAGCTTCTCCTCGGTGGCGTTGTGGGCCTCGGTGGCCCGCTCGGCCTCCCGGTACAGCCGCCGAAGGTCCGTCAGCAGCTCGGCCACGGTTCGCTTTCCGGGTGCGGGCGGCTGCGGTGCGGCGGCCGCGGGTACGGCGGCGAGCACGGCGTGGGCCGCCACGGTCGCCGTACACACCAGACGCAGGAGTCTTCCTGACACTTCATCACCTCCGGTGCGGGCAGCGTCTGCGCTCCGCACCGCGAGCATCCCCGGGTCCGCGCGGGGCGCTCGCCGGGTGTGCGGGGGATGGCGTAACCAGGTCACCCGTCGGCGTCGTCCGGCTTGCCGCCCGGCGTGGCGTCGGGCTTGGCGTCCGGTTTGGACCACGGCCATCTGAGGCGGCGGCCGCCCTGGTCGCCGCTGGGGTCGTGGACGTACTTCCAGCGCTGTGTGAGCCGGCCGTGTCCCCGTGGCACGCGGCGGTAGACCAGCACGGTGGGCGGGCCGCCGTGCGGGTCCGGCACGGGGATGCGGTACGTCTTGGGCGGGTGCCCGGTGAGCCCGAGGAGCACGGGCAGGACGCGGCCGTCCAGGGGCCCGCCCTCGAAGGGGGTGTCTTCGCTCTTCACGGGACCAGTCTCAGGTATCCGCCTCGGGTGTCTGCTGCAGGTGTCCGCTTCACGTGTCCGCCTCGGGTGTCTGCTGCAGGTGCCTGCTTCACGTGTCCGCTTCAGGTGTCCGCCGAGGCGAGGGCCTGTACGACCGAGGCGGTCTGGGGGTCGCGGGCGGCGGTCACCGAGAGCACCGCGACGAACTGCTCCACCAGCCAGTCCCGCAGCTCGTCGACGGGCGGCTGCTTGTTCTCGTCGAGCCAGATCAGCGAGGCCGCCTCCACGGCGGTGATCCACATGCGCACGGTCATCCGCAGCCGGGGGGTTGGTTCGGTGATGTCCAGGTGGCGCAGGATGTGATCGGCCGCAGCCCGTCGTACGCCGTCCACGATGGCGGTCGTGCGGGACGTCTCGACGACGCTGCCGCCCTGGAGGAGGGCGCTGAAGCCGGCGTCGTGCTGGTCGACGAAGGCGAGATAGCGGTCCAGGGCGCGGTGCAGACGGGGGAGGAGCGGGCCCTGTCTCGGCTCGTCGAAGCACTGCTCGAGTTCCTCTGCGGCGGAGCGCAGGGCGGCCTCGTACAGCTGTTGCTTGCCGCCCGGGAAGTAGCGGTAGACCAGGGGGCGGGAGACCCCGGCTGCCTCCGCCACGTCGTCGAGGGAGACGTCCTCGGGGGCGCGGTGGGCGAAGAGGGTGAGGGCGGCGGTCAGGAGTTGGGTGCGGCGTTCCTCTACGCTCAGGCGGCGGTAGGCGGGGGCGGGGGTCATGACCGCAGCGTAACCGGGGCGTGCGGTGAGCTGTGTCCGTGTGTGGGGGCTGGCGTGGGGGTGGGTGCGCAGCCCGGCGCTTGCGGGGTGCCGCCCGCGCCCACCCGTGCCGCCCCAGGCGGCACGACTGCCCGCGGCTGGACGGGCTACGCCAGCAGGCCCGATGACTTCCACAGGCGGCGGCCGACTCCCCGCAGTACTCCGATGTCGTCCAGGAAGTCCGTCAGGCGCTTTGCGCCCGTCTGCATGATTTCGCGGCGGTGGGCGCTTGCCTTGACCTGGGCCATTGCCTCGCGTTTGTCCAGGCCCACGTTCGTGTAGACCTCGGGGTTGACGAAGGCGACCGAGAAGACGCGGGCGAACTCGCCGGAGGTGATGCGGGTGAACTCCTGGGACCACTTGGGGGCGGTCACCATCTGGCGGCGCAGTTCCTCGCGGGCGTAGCGGACATGGCGGGCCTCCTCGACGACGTGGATGCGGGTCACGCCCCGGATCAGTGGCTGCACACGCTCGTCGGGGAAGGTCAGCCGCTGCATCCAGTCGAGGACCTCCTCGCCGAGCAGGGTCGCGGTGAAGGAACCGGGCGTGGTGGAGATGGTCTTGAAGAGACGGCCGAGCTGCTGGTGGGTGCGGCTCACCGGGTACCAGGGCGTCTCACCGTGCGCTATGAGCCGGGCGAACATCTTGGAGTGCCGGCACTCGTCCTCGATCTCGGTGAGGGCGTAGCGGACATGGGCGCTCGTCGCCGCCTTGTCGTAGATGTGCCGGACCAGCAGCTGCATCAGGATGAGCTCGAACCAGATGCCGAGCGAGGCGAGCGCGGCGGCCTCGTGCTGGGAGAGCAGAATCCGCTGCTCCTCGCTCATCCGCTTCCACATCGGCGTGCCGTACAGCGACACCAGTTCCGGCGGCCAGAACCACTTGCCCTCCTCGAAGGGCGCGTCCCAGTCGAGTTCCTTGTCCGGGTCGAAGGAGTGCTTGGCCGAGGAGTCGAGCAGCCGCTCGGCCACCTGCTCGCGGTCCTTGAGCAGGCCGAGCGCGTCGCGCAGCCCTTCGAGCGCCTCGGTTTCGGTGAGGGATGTCATGCCGCTATGAGACTGCCTGTCAGCAAGCCCGTCAATCCCCTGTGCGTGACTTGTTGACCCCGCGTCTACTACGTGTGAACCTGCGCACCATGCCGACCTTCGACCAGTACGCCATGGACCCCGGAGCCTCCCTCTGGCCGGTGCCCGCGACCGGTGCGGCCCGGTTCAGCTGGGAGTACGACGACGGCCGCGACCGTCTCCTGGCCCTGTATCAGAAGGGCAAGGACAAGCAGTGGGACGGGCAGAAGCGGATCGACTGGGCTCTGGAGGTCGATCCCCACGACCCGCTCGGCACCCCCGACGAGGCGCTCTCGCTGTACGGCACGAAGCACTGGGCGAAGCTCACCGAGAAGGACCGGGGTGAACTGCGGCGGCACTACTCCGCCTGGCAGTTCAGCCAGTTCCTGCACGGCGAGCAGGGCGCGATGATCTGCGCGGCGCGGATCGTCGAGTCCGTTCCCGACCTGGACGCCAAGTTCTACTCGGCGACGCAGACCATGGACGAGGCCCGGCACGCGGAGATCTACGGGCGCTTCCTGCACGAGAAGATCGGGATGCTCTACCCGATCAACGACAACCTCCAGTCCCTGCTCGGCGACACCCTGCGCGACAGCCGCTGGGACATGCCCTACCTCGGCATGCAGGTGCTGATCGAGGGCCTCGCCCTGGCCGCCTTCGGCATGATCAGGGACACCACGAACAAGCCGCTGCCGAAGCAGATCCTGGCGTACGTCATGCAGGACGAGGCCCGGCATGTGGCCTTCGGCCGGATGGCCCTGCGGGACTACTACCGGCAGCTCAGCGACGCCGAACTGCGCGAACGCGAGGAGTTCGTCATCGAGGGCTGCTATCTGATGCGCGACCGGCTGCGGGGCGTGGAGGTGCTGGAGAACTTCGGCATCCCGAAGGCGGAGGCCGAGGAGTACACCGAGCGGTCCGAGTTCCTCGCCCTCTTCCGCAAGCTGCTCTTCAGCCGCATCGTCCCCTGCGTCAGGGACATCGGTCTGTGGGGCAAGCGTCTCCAGCAGGCCTATGTCGACATGGGCGTCCTCGAGATGGGTGACTCCAACCTCGACCTGCTGATGTCCCAGGACGAGGAGATCGCGGACCGGCTCGACGCCGAGCGCTTCGCGGCCGAGGAACAGGAGCGGGTCGCGGAGGTGACGGAGGCGATCGAAGCGGGCGCCTCCCCCGACTGACGGCTTCTCACGACCTGAGCACCGCCGCCATCACCGCCCGGGCGATCGGCGCCGCCGCCTCGGCCCCGCTGATGTGCCCCCGGTGCGCCGCCGCGTCCTCCACCACCACGGCGACCGCGACCCTCGGCTCCAGTTCGTCCTCGGCCTGCGCCCAGGACACGAACCAGGCGTACGGCACACCCGTGTTGCCGATGCCGTGCTGGGCGGTGCCGGTCTTGCCGCCGACCGTCGCGCCGGGGATCGCGGCGTTGGTGCCGGTGCCGTCCTCCACCACGCCCCGCATCAGCTCACGCAGCCGGGCCGCGGTGGACGGGAGCATCGCCTGGCGGACCGGGCGGGCGCCGGCCGTGAACACCGTCGCACCCCGGTTCGTGGTCGTGCGCTCCACGAGGTACGGCTCCCGCAACTGCCCGCGGTTGGCGACGGCCGCCGAGACCATCGCCATCTGCAGCGGCGTGGCCCGCGTGTTGTACTGCCCGATGGACGACAGGGCCAGCTGCGCCCGGTCGACCCTGGTGTCGAAGCTGCTCGGGGAGACCGGATACGGGATCCGCAGTCCCGTGTCGTTGAAGCCGAACGCCTGGGCGGTCGCCGCCATGCCGGTCACGCCCACGTCCACGCCCAGCTTCGCGAACACCGTGTTGCAGGACCGCTCGAAGGCCACCCGCAGTGAGGCGTTCCGGCAGCCCTCGGCCGCGTTGCGCAGGGGCGTCGTGGTGCCGGGCAGGACATACGGGTCGGGCGAGCGGGTGGGCCGGTCGACATGCCTGATCACGCCGGCGTCCAGGGCCGCCGCCGCGGTGACCACCTTGAAGGTCGAGCCCGGCGGATACGTCTGCCGCGCCGCCCGGTTCAGCATCGGCCTGGCAGGGTCCTCGTTGAGACCGCGCCAGGAACGGGTCACCGACGGGCCGTTCCCCGACAGCGACTCCGGGTCGTACGAGGGAGTGGAGACCAGCGCCAGGATCCGTCCCGTCGCCGGTTCCAGCGCCGCCACCGCACCCGTGCGTGTGCCCAGCCCCTTGTACGCCGCCTGCTGCGCCGCCGCGTCGAGCGTGGTGACGACGTCACCGCCCGGGTTCTGCGCCCGGGTGAGGTCGGACCACAGGGGGAACGGCGAGAGCATCGGGTCGGTGCCGGACAGGGTGCCGTCCTCGGCGTGCTCCAGGAACGACGTGCCGTACTCCTGTGAGGCGAAGCCGGTGACGGGGGCGTACAACGGGCCGTTCGCGTAGGTGCGTTCGTAGCGGAGCTGCTCGCCGGTGTCCTCGGAGCCGGTGACCGGCCGGCCGCCGACCAGGATGTCGCCGCGCGGCTGGCCGTAACGGGCGATGCTCTGACGGCGGTTGGCGGGGTTGTCGTCGTACGCCGGGGCCCGGACGACCTGGATGCGGGACGCGTTGAGCAGCAGGGCGACGAGCAGCAGGGCGCAGAAGGCGGCGGCGTGTCTGATGTGCCGGGTCACGGGGCGACCCGCCCGTCGTACTGTCTGCGGGCCGAGTCGCTCACCCGGATCAGCAGCGCCACGATCGCCCAGTTGGTGACCACCGAGGAGCCGCCCTGCGCCAGGAACGGCATCGCCATGCCGGTCAGCGGGATCAGGCCCGTCACCCCGCCCGCGATGACGAACACCTGGAGCGCCACGATCGACGCGAGCCCCACCGCGAGCAGCCGGCCGAAGGGGTCGCGCAGGGCGAGGCCGGCCCGGTAGCCGCGCTCGACGAGCAGGGCGTACAGCAGGAAGATCGCGGTCAGGCCCAGCAGGCCGAGTTCCTCGCCCGCCGTGGCCAGGATGAAGTCGGACTTGACGGCGAAGCCGATCAGGGGGGAGTGACCGAGCCCGAGACCCGTGCCGAGCATCCCGCCCGCCGCGAAGGCGAACAGGGACTGCGCGAGCTGGCCCGGGCCCTGGCCGGCGTCGATCGAGGCGAACGGGTGCAGCCAGTCGTGGATCCGGGCGGCCACATGGGGTTCCATCCGGCCGACGGCGACCGCGCCCAGCGTCGCGAGCAGCAGACCGACCGCGATCCAGCCGGTGCGGCCGGTCGCGACGTACAGCATGACCACGAACAGGCCGAAGAAGAGCAGCGAGGTGCCCAGGTCGCGTTCGAGGATCAGGACGCAGACGCTCAGCAGCCAGATGGCGACGACCGGCCCGAGGACCCGGCCGGTGGGAAACTGCAACCGCCAGATGCGGCGGCCCGCGTACGCCAGCGCGCTGCGGTTCGCGGCCAGGTACGCGGCGAAGAACACCGCCAGCAGCACCTTCGCGAACTCGCCCGGCTGGATGGAGAATCCGGCGATCCGGATCCAGATCCGGGCGCCGTTCACGGCCGGGAACAGGATCGGCAGGGTGAGCAGGACCAGGGCGGCGGCGACACAGACGTACGCGTAGCGCTGCAGGACCCGGTGGTCGCGCAGCGCGGCGACGACCACGATGAACAGGGCCACCCCGAGGGTCGACCAGACGAGCTGGGCCGGGGCCGCCCGGTCACCCGGCGTCTGCAGGTCCAGCCGGTAGATCAGCACCAGGCCGAGGCCGTTGAGCAGGACACCGATGGGCAGGAGCAGCGGATCGGCGTACGGGGCGCGCAGACGGACCGTCAGGTGGGTGAGCAGCGCGAGGACGCCGAGCCCGGCACCGTAGCCCATGGCGCCGGGCGGAACGGCGTCGTGCCGGGCGAGGCCGACAGCGCAGTAGCCGTACACCGAGAGGAGCACCGCCAGGACGATGAGGGCGAGTTCGATGCCACGGCGCCGGGGGATGCGGAGTGCGGGAGCGGGTGTGTCCGCTGCCACGGTGGTTCCGGTTCCGGCCTTCGTCATGCCCGGAACTTACCCAAATGAGGAGAGTTGTTCTCCCGTCATACTGCGCCATCGGGGACCGCGGGGCCCCCGTTCGGCGGAGTCAGCGGAAGCGTCAGCCGCGCCACCGCCCCGCCGTCCGGTGCGTTGCCGAACTCCAGGCGCGCGCCCAGCACCTCCGCCTGCCCGAGAGCGATCGTCAGGCCGAGTCCGTGCCCTTTCGAGCCGCCCTCCGTGCGGAACCGCTGCGGCCCGTGCGCCAGGAGGTACTCCGGATAGCCGTCCCCGTGGTCCCGCACGGTCACCACGGGCCCGTCCACCGTCAGCACCACCGGCGGCCGCCCGTGCTTGTGCGCGTTCGCGACCAGGTTGCCCAGCACGCGTTCCAGCCGCCGCCGGTCGGTCTCCACGCGTGCGTCCCGCACGACCTGCACCCGGGTCTCGGTCCCGGAGGCCCGCACGACCCGGCCGGCCAGCACGCCCAGTTCCTCGACGGCCAGGTCCAGCCGCTCCCGCCCGGTGTCCAGCCGGGAGATCTCCAGCAGGTCCTCGGTGAGGGTGCGCAGCGCCGCCACCCGGTCCCGCACCAGCTCGGTCGGGCGGCCCGGCGGCAGCAGCTCCGCCGCCGCGTGCAGGCCGGTCAGCGGGGTGCGCAGCTCGTGCGCCACGTCCGCGGTGAACCGCTGCTCGGCCTGCAGCTTGCCCTGGAGCGAGGCGGCCATGGAGTCCAGCGCGGCGGCCACCGCGGCCACCTCGTCCTGCGGCCGGCTCGGATCGCGGGTACGGGCGTCGTGCACGCGGGCGTCCAGGTCGCCCGCGCTGATCCGCCGCGCGACCTGCGCCGTGGCGTGCAGCCGCCGGGTCACCCGGGTCACCGCGAACGCCCCCACCAGCACCGTCGCCCCGGTCGCGAGCGCCGACGACCAGACGATCGCCTGGTCCAGTCCGTCGATGGTGCGTGCCTGCTGCGCGTAGTCGACGGCCACCGCGAGGACCCGGCCGCGGTCGGCGGGGCCCGCCGCCCACATCGTGGGGCGGCCCTGCCGGTCGGCGACCATCGTGCCGCGGTTCCCGGCCGCCGCGAGCTCACGCAGCGGCGCGGGCAGCCCGTCGGGGTCGAGGCCGGCGCCCGGCAACAGCGGGTCCCCGGCCTCGTACGCCGCCGTGGCGTCCGCCAGCCGGGACAGTGCGAGGTCGCGGGCCTCGCCGACCGTCCGGTGCGTCACCGAGACATGCACCAGGACGCCGAGCAGCGCGGCGAGGGCGCAGCACATCGCCGTGATGAAGAGGGCGGACTTCACGGCCAGGGGGCCGGCCCAGCGGGGCAGCGTGAGCCTCATCGAGGGCTCGCCGAGGGCGTCGCGGACGGGCGGGGGGAGTCCTCCCGCTTGCCGGTGCGCAGCATCTCGTCATGCGTGAGCAGCATCGCGCGCTGCTCCGGGTCCCAGGTCCACTGCAGGCGGTACTCGTAGCCCGTGACCTCGGACGGCGCGCGCAGGATCACCGACCGCCCGGCGATCTCCACCCCGCTCAGGGCGTCGTCGTACGCCATGACCTGCATCAGCCGGTGCCTGTCGACGGTGTAGACGCGGACGGCGGTCAGCTCGCCGGGCAGCAGCCGGAAGCCCAGCGTCAGCTCGTGGCGCCCGTCGCCGGTCAAGTCCCGGTAGTACGGCTCGAGGACGGGGCACCGGGTCCGGTCCCCGGCCCTGCCGCACTCCTCCATCCGGCGGGCCGTCTCCCGGTACCGGGCCTTGCTTCCCCGGTAGTCGCCCGGGTTCGCGGCGATCTCGGTGCGGACCACCGCGACCGGGTCCACCGTGCGGATGTCGTCGCCGGGGACGTCGACACCCTTCATGACCTTCCGGTCCACCTCGCCGATCTCGAAGGCGGGGCTGGACGCCGGCGGCAGCTCGGGCCACAGCCGGGCCGGGCCGACCGCGGTCGGTGTCGCCCCCGCGCCACGCAGCCCGCCCGCGTCACCGCAGGCCGTGGCGGTCGCCGCCAGGAGGACGGCCGTGAGGACGGCGAGGACGTGCACAGGGGTGGTGCGCGGGGGAAGACGGAGGGGCACTGCGCTCCTGTGGCTCATGGTTCACGGTGGTCGGGCCGCGTACACCTTATTCGTGGGGAATTCCTTTTTGCGTATCCGTTCGGTGTACGGACGGCCCACGGCTACTCGGCGAGCTCCTCCAGTAACCGCACCGTCGGCAGCCCCGCCCGCAGATACTCCACGAACAGGTCGTTGTGCAGCGCCCAGGGCGAGCGGCGGGTGCGGATCAGCCGGATCGCGGCCTCCGCGGAGCTGCCGCCGTGCACCAGGGCGTGGGCGATGACCAGGCCGGAGCGGTTGTAGCCGTGGTAGCAGCGGACGAGGACCCGGCGGCCCTGGTCCAGCGCGTCGCAGACGGCCTCGGCCAGCCGGATCACGCCCGCGAGCTGAGTGCCGTCCAGGGGCCCGTCCGGGATGGGCCACACCTGGTGCTCGACGCCCGGGTCGGGGCCGTGGCCGGGCAGCCGCAGAAGAGTCTGGACGAGATCGAACTCGTCCCGCACGACGGCGAACTCCACCTCGCCCGAACGGCCCGTGAACTCGTGCCCGCCCATCCACAGACCGGGCACGATCTCGTCCCACGGGCTGTCCGGAGCCGGTACGTCGGGTTGCTTCCTGCGGGTACGCAACGGCTCCTCCCGAGGGCCTGCCCAACTCCTCTCAAAGGTAACCGGGTTCTTGCCCCGGCAGCACCCCGCCTGTTCCCATGGTCATGGGGTGATGTGCATGAGCGGACTGCGCGTCGTACCGACCTGGCAACACGGTCGGGAACGGCTGTACGTCTGCCTCACGGACGGCAGGAACATCGCCTGGTACGACCGTGAGGCGGCCCGGGTCAACCTGATCGGCGAGGACCGCAGAGAGGACGTCCTTCAGGCCCTGCGCCCCTTCCTGGCCGGCCCGGTCACGGTGGGCCCGCCACCGGTGCCCACCCCGGCCGAGCTGGCCCGTCTCTCCCTGCACCCGGACGACGACCTGGCGCCCAACCGCCCCGGCGAGGCCCTCCTGATCGCCCTGGACCGGAATCCGGGCGGCCCGGTGCCCCGGTTGCGCACCGATCCCCGGCGCCGGGCGCTGGAGGCCGAGCAGACGGTGGGGGAGGCGCTGGACCGGCTGGACGGCGCGGGCTGGCACACCCTGCACTCCGTTCCGCTGCCCGGCGGCGACTGCATCCACCACCTGCTGATCGGCCCCGGCGGACTCTTCGCGATCCACACGCTGTACGCCCGCAAGCAGCGGATCCTGGTCGCCGACCCCATGGTCACGCCGGGGCGGCGGGAGCCGCGGCCGCTGCTGCGCCGGGTGCGTGCGGACGCCGACCGTGCCTCGTACGCCCTGACGGCCGAGGTCCACCCCGTGCTGGCCCTGGTCGGCCCGGGCCGCGTGTCCCTCGACGGGCCGGTGCGCGAGGTCCGCGTCCTGCAGGACACCGACCTCGCCGGGCTGGCGCGGCTCGGCGGAGTCCTGAAACCGGCGGACGTGGAGGCCCTGCACGCCATGGCCCGGGACCGGAACACATGGGCCCGGGTGTGAGATCGGTGCGTGCGGCGCACCCCCGGGACCGCGGTGCCGGTCAGGGCAGTGGGCCGGCCTGTTCCGGGTCGAGCAGCGGGGCCAGTACATCGCCGTAGTCCTGCACGCGCGGGGCGATGTCGCCGGCCTGGAAGGTCAGCTGGCCGACGTCCCCGCACGCCTCGACCTCCTCCCAGGTCACCGGCGCCGACACCGTCGGCGTGGCCCGTGCCCGCAGGGTGTACGGCGTCGCCGTCGTCTTCCGGGCGGCGTTCTGGCTCCAGTCGACGAACACCTTGCCCGGTCTGAGGCTGCGCGTCATCTGGTGCAGGACCAGCCGGGGCATCGCCTTCTCCGCCTCCATGGCGAGCTCCTTGGCGTACTCCGCCACCTGGTCGGAGGGGGCCGGCCGGATGCCGGCCAGCAGATGAAGCCCCTTCGACCCGGATGTCTTCGCGTACGCGTCGATACCGTCCGCCGCCAGCCGCTCCCGCAGCCACAGCGCGACCTCGCAGGCCTGGACGACGGTCGCCGGTGCCCCGGGGTCCAGGTCGAAGACCAGCCGGTCGGCCATCGCCGGCTCCTGGACCACCCACTGGTGCGTGTGGAACTCGGTCACCAGGTTCGCGGCCCACATCAGGCTCGGCAGGTCCTGCACGAGCACCATCCGGGCCGGACCCTCCGAACGGGGCACCTCGGCGATGGTGACCCACTCGGGCGTGCCCGGCGGCACGTTCTTGGTGAAGAAGACCTGTCCGTCGGGCCCGTCCGGGTAGCGCAGGAAGGACACCGGCCGATCCCGCAGATGCGGCAGCAGCACGTCGGCGGTCGTCGCGTAGTAGTGCAGCAACTCGCCCTTGGTGAACCCGGTCGCCGGGTGCAGCACCTTCTCGAGGTTGCTCAGCGCGACCCGCCGCCCCTCCACCTCTGTGATCGGCGTCATACGATGAGAATCACACGAAACCGGCTGATATGGCTTGATGCCGCTTGATACCTCTTGATGCCGTCACGAAAGGTGCTGGATGTGCGATCCATATGGAACGGCGCCATCTCGTTCGGCCTCGTCAGCATCCCGGTCAAGCTGGTGAACGCCACGGAGAGCCACTCGATCTCGTTCCGCCAGATCCACACGGAGGACGGCGGGCGGATCCGGTACCGCAAGTTCTGCGAACTGGAGGACCGCGAGGTCAGCGGGTCGGAGATCGGCAAGGGCTACGAGGACGAGGACGGGTCGATCATTCCGGTCACGGACGAGGATCTGGCTCATCTGCCCCTCCCGACCGCGAAGACGATCGAGATCGTGGCCTTCGTGCCGGGCGAACGGATCGATCCGCTCCAGATGGACGCGGCGTACTACCTCGCGGCGAGCGGCGCCCCGGCCGCCAAGCCGTACGCGCTGCTGCGGGAGGCACTGAAACGCAGCAACAAGGTCGCCATCGCCAAGTTCGCGCTGCGCGGCCGGGAGCGGCTGGGCATGCTGCGGGTGGTCGGCGACGCCATCGTCATGCACGGGCTGCTGTGGCCGGACGAGGTCCGCGCCCCCGAGGGCGTCGCCCCCGAGACCGACGTCACCGTCCGCGACAAGGAACTCGATCTCGCGGACGCCCTGATGGACACCCTCGGCGAGGTCGACCTCGAGGATCTGCACGACGAGTACCGCGAGGCCGTCGAGGAGGTCATCGCCGCGAAGGCCGCCGGCGAGGCACCCCCCGAGGCGCCCGAGCCGGCGAAGGGCGGCAAGGTCATCGACCTGATGGCCGCCCTGGAGAGCAGCGTCAGGGCGGCGAAGGAGTCCCGCGGCGAACAGCCGGCCGAGGTCCGCGAGCTCCCCCGGCGCAGGACGAGCCGCAGCGCGCCCAAGGAGCCCGCGGGCAGGAAGTCCACGGCGAAGAAGCCGACCGCCAGGTCGGCGCAGACGGGAAAGAAGACGGCGTCCACGAAGAGCACCGCGAAAAGCACGACGAAGAAGACCGCCGCGAAGAAGACCACGTCCCGCAAGCGCTCGGCCTGAGCGGACGCCCCGTCAGCGGGCCGTCGAGTTGGCCGTGGGCGTGGGCGTCGGGGAACTGGTGTTCACGTCCAGGCCGGGGGGTTCGGTGAGGGCCACGACGGGGGCGCCGGGCTGTGGCGGGGGCGGGGTGACCTGTTCCCTGGGCATCTTCGGCGGGTTGGTCTGCTGGAAGTTCACCTGGTCGAAGTTGACCATCTCGGTCTTCTCCAGAACCGTGATGTGGTCGAGCACGGTGTCGTTGGTTTGGTCGGCGAGCGCCCGGACCAGCGTGTTCTTGGTGCTGGCGCGGATCTTGGCGACGACCGGGAAGATCCCCCCGTGCGCGGTGCGCATGATGTTCACCGCGGTGGTGTCGAACTGCTTGCCGCGCTCCGCGTCCGCGGTCGCCACGAACTGTTCCTGCTGCGGGGAGGGCTGGTTGGGCAGCGTGATGCCGAGTTCGGGAGCGATCTTGCGGCAGGTCGCGTCGAGCCGGGCGTGCCCGGCGACCAGGTGCTCGCCGGCCTCCTTCATCTCCGGCGTGGTGCCGCGCTCCATCGCCATCATCCCGAGCGGGTACTCCCACAGCCCGGCCGCCCGCACCTTGACGACGAAGTCGCGGTCGGCCTCGGTGAGCGGCCCGTACGGGGTGTTGGCGATGATGCGGTCCTGGGCACTCGACGTGTTCTCGATCCCGAGCATGGCGGGGTAGGCGAGGGCGGCGATGGTCAGGGTCAGCGCGCCGCCCACGAAGACGGTTCCGACCATGCTGCGCGTCAGGCGCATTCTGCCTCCTGGTGCGAACGGCTCCGGACGCCAAGAGGTACGGATCTCAGGCGCCCGGCAATCATCGAGCCGGGTAAAAAACTGCTGTGCGCGGTATGGCATGCATCACAAGGCGGTCGCCGTCACGGCGGCCAGCTCCTCCGCCGTCCGCGGACCGGCCGCACTCTCGCCCAACAGCCCCTGCGCCCGCAGCAGTTCCGCTGCCGCGACGCCCCACGGCAGCCGCAGCCCGGCCTGCCGGAGGAGGTCCGTGCGGGCCAGGGTCGCGGGCGCGGGTCCGGTGCGGACGCCGGACGGGGTGAGCAGGGCCGCGTCGTCCGCCCAGCGCAGGGCCAGGTCCACGTCATGGGTCGCCATCACCACGGTCGTGCCGCTCTCGCGGAGGGCGTCGAGGGTGGCGAGCAGCCGTTCCTGGCCGTCCGGGTCGAGCCCGGCGGTCGGCTCGTCGAGGATCAGCACCCGCGGGCGCATGGCGACGGCACCGGCGATCGCGGTCCGTTTGCGCTGCCCGTACGAGAGCAGGTGCGTGGGCCGGTCGGCCAGCCCGGCGATGTCCAGGGCGTCGAGCGCCTCGGCGACGCGGGAGCGCACCTCGGCGTCGGGCAGCCCCAGGTTCAGCGGCCCGAAGGACACGTCCTGCGCGACGGACGCGGCGAACAGCTGGTCGTCCGGGTCCTGCACCACCAGCTGGACGGTGGTCCGCAACCGGGTCAGGCCCTTCCGGTCGTACGACACCGGCCGGCCCTGAACCGTCAACTGCCCGGTGTGCGGCCGCAGTCCGCCGCTGAGCAGCCGCATCAGCGTGGTCTTGCCGCTGCCGTTGCGCCCGAGCAGGGCCAGCGCCCGCCCCTCGGGGATCGCGAAGTCGAGGCCGTCGAGCACGACGGGGCCCTCCTCGTAGGCGAAGGAGGCGCCCCGCAGGGCGACGAGCGCGGGCTCGCTCATGACAGCGGCCTTTCCAGTACGAAGGTGAGGGCGGCCAGCGCCGCCAGCAGGGCGGTGCTCGCGGCCGTGAAGCGGACGGAGATGCGGGCCTCGGGCACCAGGACGCGCAGGGTGCCGTCGTAGCCGCGTCCGGCCAGCCCGGTCTGCAGCCGCGCCGCCCGGTCGAAGGCCCGGACGAAGGCGGTCGCGCCGAGCCCGGCCAGGGAACGCCAGGTCGCGGCCCGCGTGGTGTGGCCGAGCCGGGCGGCCTGCGCGTCCCGGATCCGGCGCACGGAGTCGAGCAGCAGGAAGCTCATGCGGTACGTCACCAGCGCCACGTCGACGACCGGCGCCGGCACCCCGGCCTTCACCAGCCGCGGCAGCAGATCGGACATCGGGGTGGTGAACGCGAACAGCAGCACGCCGAGCGAGGCGGCCGAGGTGCGCAGCAGCAGTTCCCCGGCGCGCACCGGGCCCTCGTCGGCCAGGGACACGAACCCGCCCGGGCCGCCGACCTGCACGAGCAGGGTGGCCGCTCCGGTCACGCAGAAGCCCAGCGGCACCCGGTACGCCCGCCACAGGCGGCGCCGGGGCACGCCCGCCGGACCGAGCAGCGCCACGAGCGCCGTCACCAGGACCAGGGCGGCACCCGGCCAGGGCGGCAGCGAGATCGAGAGCAGGGTGAGTCCAAGCCCGAGCACGGCCTTGTCCACGGGGTGGCGGCGGCGCCAGCGACTGCTGTGCGCCGCCGCGTCGATCGGCAGCACTCAGACCCGCTCGTCGGCGCCGTCGGCGCCCTGCCGCTCCAGCGCCCGCTTCTCGCCCTGCCGACGCCCGCGCCGCAGCCCGAAGTAGTAGGCGAGGACACCCGCGCCGATGGCCGCCTGCAGCGAGAACAACGCCGACTCGATCTCGCCGGAAGGCGGCTCGTACAGGGGCGAGAACCAGGGCTCGTAGTCCGGCTCGATCTCGGTGATGGCCTTCTCCGCCTGCCCGTCGGCGCCCGTGAACGGCTCCTCCTCGTCGTCGCCGAGCCCGAGGGCCAGCGGCAGCACCGCGAGCGCGGCCACGAGGAGCAGCAGCAGGGAGTTGATCTTCGCGTTCCGGCTCATCGGGCCACCGCCTCCGTCTTGTTGCCGGCCAGGAGCACCCCGAGCCGGGTCAGCTCACCCCGGCTCGACTGCACCAGCAGACGCATCACCAGCACCGTGAGCAGCCCCTCGCTCACCGCGAGCGGGATCTGGGTGACGGCGAAGATGGAGCCGAACTTGCCGAGCGCGCCCAGGAATCCGCTGCCCGGGTCGGGGAAGGCGAGCGCCAGCTGCACGCTGGTGACGCAGTAGGTGGACAGGTCGGCGACGAACGCGCCGCAGAAGACGGCGACCATCAGCGGCACGTCGTACCGGCGCAGCAGCCGGTACACCCCGTACCCGGCCCACGGCCCGACGATCGCCATGGAGAAGACGTTGGCGCCCAGCGTGGTCAGGCCGCCGTGCGCGAGCAGCAGCGCCTGGAAGAGCAGGGTGATGGTGCCCAGTACCGCCATGACCGGCGGCCGGAACAGGATCGCGCCCAGCCCGGTGCCGGTGGGATGGGAGCAACTCCCGGTCACCGAGGGCAGTTTCAGGGCCGACAGGACGAAGGTGAAGGCTCCGGAGGCGCCGAGGAGCAGTGTGCTCTCGGGGTGCTCCCTGACCTCACGGGTGAGTGACCGGACTCCGTGGACGACGAACGGCGCGGACGCGGCGCCCCAGGCGACCGCGTGCGCAGGAGGCAGAAAACCCTCGGCTATGTGCATGGCTCAGCAGACCCTCTCCAGCACCTCGTGGATGGTTGACGTGCCTTGGCCGGTCTCCTGGCTGACGGGTACCACCGCCCGTGCTCCGCCTTCCCGGGTCACAAGGACCCAGTGGCTGCCCGTGAGGGCCGGAGCCGGACTTCCCGATCACAGTGGCGAGGGCCGCACCGGTGTTTCACCGGATTTCCCGTGCACCAAGGCGTGGTGACAGTAGTGCCCGGTCAGGGGTGGAGACAAGCGCACCCCGGGAGGCGTGCGGGCGGCGGACGCCCGCTCACGCCCCGCGGGACGCGCCGTCGCCGGCTCCCCCGAAGGCGTCGAGCAGCCGTTCCGCCGCGAGCGTGGCCGTCAACTGCCCGTCCCTGACCTGCTGTTCGAGTTCCGGTGCGAGGGCCCGTACCGCCGGGTCCGCGTGCAGGCGGCCCAGCAGTTCGTCGCGGACCATGCTCCAGGTCCAGTCGACCTGCTGGTCGCGGCGCTTGGCGGCGAGCCGGCCGGTGGAGTCCAGGAGGGTGCGGTGCTGCTCCAGGCGCTCCCACACGGTGTCCAGGCCGGTCGACTCACGGGCACTGCAGTGCAGGACGGGCGGGGTCCAGGCGGCGTCCTTGCCGTGCATGAGACGCAGGGCGCCCGACAACTCCCGTGCCGCGGCGCGGGCGTCGCGCTCGTGCGGGCCGTCCGCCTTGTTCACGGCGATCACGTCCGCCAGCTCCAGGACGCCCTTCTTGATGCCCTGCAGCTGGTCGCCGGTGCGGGCCAGGGTCAGCAGCAGGAAGGAGTCGACCATGTCGGCCACCGCGGTCTCCGACTGGCCGACGCCGACCGTCTCCACCAGCACCACGTCGTAGCCCGCGGCCTCCATCACCACGATCGACTCACGGGTCGCCTTGGCGACGCCGCCGAGCGTGCCGGCGGTGGGGGAGGGCCGGACGAACGCCGCCGGGTCGACCGCCAGGCGCTCCATCCGCGTCTTGTCGCCCAGGATCGAGCCGCCCGTACGGGTCGACGACGGGTCGACGGCGAGCACGGCGACCCGGTGGCCGAGCGAGGTGAGCAGCGTGCCGAACGCGTCGATGAACGTCGACTTGCCCACGCCGGGCACCCCGCTGACCCCGATCCGCCGTGCCTTCCCGCTGTGCGGCAGCAGCTCGGTCAGCAACTCCTGCGCCAGTGCCCGGTGCTGGGGACGGGTGGACTCGACGAGGGTGATGGCCCGGGCCACCATCGCCCGCTTCCCGTCGAGCACACCCTTCACATATGCGTCGAGATCGATCACAGCTCGTGTCCGAGGCCGGCTGCCAGCCGCTGCAGAAGGTCGTATGCCGCGTCCGGGATCACCGTCCCCGGCGGGAACACGGCCGCCGCGCCCATCTCCAGCAGGGTCGGCACGTCCTGCGGCGGGATCACTCCGCCCACCACGATCATGATGTCCTCGCGCCCCTCAGCCGCCAGCTCCTCGCGCAGCGCCGGTACGAGCGTGAGGTGGCCGGCGGCCAGCGAGGAGACGCCCACGATGTGCACGTCCGCCTCCACCGCCTGCCGGGCGACCTCGGCGGGCGTCTGGAACAGCGGGCCGACGTCCACGTCGAAACCGAGGTCGGCGAACCCGGTGGCGATCACCTTCTGGCCGCGGTCGTGGCCGTCCTGGCCCATCTTGGCGACCAGGATGCGCGGACGACGGCCCTCGGCCTCCTCGAAGGAGTCCACGAGCGCGCGGGTGCGGTCGACGGACGGGGACTCGCCGGTTTCGTTGCGGTACACGCCGGAGATCGTACGGATCTGGCTCGCGTGCCGTCCGTACACCTTCTCCAGGGCGTCGGAGATCTCCCCGACGGTCGCCTTGGCGCGGGCCGCGTGCACCGCCAGTTCCAGCAGGTTGCCGTCACCGCCCGCGGCCCGGGTCAGCGCGTCCAGCGCGTCCCGGCAGGCGGTCTCGTCGCGCTCCTCGCGCAGCCGCCGCAGCTTCTCGATCTGCTGGGCGCGCACGGAGGAGTTGTCGACCTTGAGGACCTCGATCTGCTCGTCGGTGTCCACCCGGTACTTGTTCACGCCGATCACCGGCTGCCGCCCGGAGTCGATCCGGGCCTGGGTGCGCGCCGCCGCCTCCTCCACGCGCAGCTTCGGAATGCCCGCGTCGATGGCCTGCGCCATGCCGCCCGCCTGCTCGACCTCCTGGATGTGCTGCCAGGCGCGGCGGGCCAGGTCGTACGTCAGCTTCTCGACGTAGGCGCTGCCGCCCCAGGGGTCGATCACCCGGGTCGTGCCCGACTCCTGCTGGATCAGCAGCTGGGTGTTGCGGGCGATCCGCGCGGAGAAGTCGGTGGGCAGGGCGAGGGCCTCGTCGAGGGCGTTGGTGTGCAGCGACTGGGTGTGGCCCTGGGTGGCGGCCATCGCCTCCACGCACGTGCGGGTCACGTTGTTGAACACGTCCTGTGCGGTCAGCGACCAGCCGGAGGTCTGCGAATGGGTGCGCAGGGACAGGGACTTGGCGTTCTTCGGGTCGAACTGCTTCACCAGCTTCGCCCACAGCAGGCGGGCCGCCCGCAGCTTGGCGATCTCCATGAAGAAGTTCATGCCGATCGCCCAGAAGAAGGACAGCCGCGGCGCGAACGCGTCCACGTCCAGCCCGGCCTCCCGCCCGGCCCGGAGGTACTCCACGCCGTCGGCGAGGGTGTACGCCAGCTCCAGGTCGGCCGTCGCGCCGGCCTCCTGGATGTGGTAGCCGGAGATGGAGATGGAGTTGTAGCGGGGCATCCGCTGCGAGGTGAAGGCGAAGATGTCGGAGATGATCCGCATCGACGGCTTCGGCGGATAGATGTACGTGTTGCGGACCATGAACTCCTTGAGGATGTCGTTCTGGATGGTCCCGGCCAGCTTCTCGGGCGGTACGCCCTGTTCCTCCGCCGCCACGATGTACAGCGCGAGCACCGGCAGCACGGCGCCGTTCATCGTCATCGACACGGTCATCCTGTCCAGCGGGATGCCGTCGAAGAGCTGCCGCATGTCGTAGATCGAGTCGATCGCCACGCCCGCCATGCCGACGTCACCGGTCACCCGCGGGTGGTCGCTGTCGTAGCCGCGGTGCGTCGGCAGGTCGAAGGCGACCGACAGACCCTTCTGACCGGCCGCCAGGTTGCGCCGGTAGAAGGCGTTGGACTCCTCCGCCGTGGAGAAGCCCGCGTACTGGCGGATCGTCCAGGGCTGGTTGACGTACATCGTCGGGTACGGGCCGCGCAGGTACGGGGCGATACCCGGGTAGGTGTCCAGGAAGTCCAGGCCCTCCAGGTCCTGCCCGGTGTACAGCGGCTTGACGGTGATGCCCTCCGGGGTCTCCCAGAGCAGGTCGTCGCCGCCGGTGGCCTTCTTCACGGCCGTGCGCCACTCGTCGGCGCCCCCGTCGGCGGCCGGGGTCCCCAGCTCGACTCCGGCGAAGTCGGGGATTCCTCCCATCAGGACACTCCCATGCGATCGAGGGTGGCGGAGAGCACGGCGACGGCGTCGCAGCCGGCGAAGACGTAGGCGTCGACACCGCTGTACCGGCCGGGACGCCCGGCCAGGAACACCTGGCGGGCGCCCGCCTTCCGCAGGTCCTCGGCGGCCTGCGCGGCCTGCTCCTCGTACAGCGCGTCGCTGGAGCACAGGCAGGCCTCGGTGGCGCCGCTGTCCTCGAACGTGCCCTCGGTGACCGGCTCGATACCGCCGGCCTGGAACAGGTTGGAGGCGAAGGTGAGGCGTGCGGTGTGGGCGGCGGCGGGGCCCAGGGCGGCGAGGTAGATCCGCGGCCGGCTGCCGGTCGCCGCCAGGTGGGCGTCGGAGCGGGCGCGCAGTGCCTCGTACGCCTCGTCGCGCCGCACCCGCGGCAGCCCGCCGGAGGGAGCCGCGGGAGCGGGCGTGCGCTCCACCGGCCGTTCGGCGAGGTGCGGGAACTCGCTGACCCCGGTGATGGGTTCGCGTCGCTCGGCGAGCTTGCCGGTGCGCGCCTCCCAGGTGCTGGCCAGGTCCTGCCGGAGACGACCCGAGCGCAGGGCGGCCGCGAGCCCGCCGCTGCGCTCGATGCCCTGGAAGAACTCCCAGCCCGCATGGGCGAGTTCGTCGGTGAGCCGTTCCACGTACCAGGAGCCGCCCGCCGGGTCGATCACCCGGGACAGGTGCGACTCCTCGATGAGGATCGTGGAGGTGTTGCGGGCGATGCGCCGAGCGAACGCGTCCGGCAGACCGAGCGCGTGGTCGAAGGGCAGCACGGTGACGGCGTCGGCGCCGCCCGCCCCGGCGGCCAGCGCGGCGACGGTGGTGCGCAGCATGTTCACCCACGGGTCGCGGCGCGTCATCATCACCGGCGAGGTCACGACGTGCTGGACCTGCGCCCCGGGGGCTCCGCAGACCTCGGCCACCCGTGCCCACAGCCGGCGCGCCGCCCGCAGTTTGGCGATCGTCAGGAACTGGTCGGCGGTGGCCGCGTACCGGAACTCCAGCTGCGCGCAGGCCTGTCCGACGCTCAGCCCCGCCTCGGTCAGCTCCCGCAGACAGGCGACACCGGTCGCCAGTGAAGCGCCCAGCTCCTGCGCGGCGGAGCCGCCGGCCTCGTGGTACGGCAGCGCGTCCACGGTCAGCGTCCGCAGCCCCGGATACTCCTCGGCGCACCGCCGGGCAAGTCCGGCCACCGGCGCGAAGTCGAACGGCTGCCCGGTCCGGGCCTCGAACCCCAGCGGGTCGGCGCCCAGGGAGCCGCGCGCCGCATCCCTGCCGACGCCCCGCTCCTCGTACAGCCGCAGCAACTCCCGCGCGGCGGATTCGACCTCGGCCCCGGCGTCCAGGGCGACGGGCGCCAGGTCGAGATACACGCCCTCGAGGACCCGGCCGAGCGACGCCACCGGGATGCCGCCCTCGCCGACGGCCAGCCACAGCGAGGTGACGCCGTTCTCCAGGTCCGCGAGGACCGCGTCGGGGTCGGGCGCCGTGTGCCGCTGTCGTACGTCCCAGCCGCCGACCGTGTTGCCCTCGGCGCGGCTGCCGCGGACGAAGGGCGCGAAGCCGGGCAGGCCGGGCTCGGGCGCGGTGTCGTGGCCGGTGTACAGGGGGCGGACGCGCAGTCCGTCCTCGAGCGTGGTGGACAGGGCGTCCTCGGCCGCAGCGCCCTCGACTTCCTTGCCCGACTTGAGCAGGACGCCCGCCACGAGGCGTTGCCACTGTTCACGGGTCGCGTCGGAGAACTCGGCGGCCAGGGTGAGCCCGTCGTCGGGCAGGACCGTCATGGCTCGGATGGTAGGCCAGGTGGACACCTGAGCAGCAGAGGGCCGGGCTGTGACCTTGTCCTCGCCCGTTCACCCTTGAAGCCCGGGCGGACTCCGTATTACGTCCGGATGTGACCGTGACCACCCGGGACTCGTGTGTGACGCAGGCCACAGAACCGTCCGGGAACCCGCCCCTCATCAGGCCCGACCTCTGTAACCGGTACAGGTCAGGAGGCCGGTGATGGAACAAGCACAGCAAACCTCCCCGGGAACGGGCGTCCAGGCGCTGCGAAGACTGGCGCCACCGCCCGCCCTGTGCGGTTTCCTCCTGCTCCTCACCCTGGTCTTCACGGTGTCGTACGCCGTCGGATCCGCAGCCGGACCGGTCGCGCCCGGCATGCGCCCCTCCGGCACGGGCAACGGCGTCGAGGACGCCCCGGGCACGGGCACGGACCCGGAGACCGACGAGATGCCGGGAATGGGTGGCCACTGATGGCCACGGAACCGGCACCCCCGCTGCTCACCACGGACCTGACCGTGGGCGGAATGACCTGCGCGGCCTGTGTGCGGCGAGTCGAGAAGAAGCTGGCCAAGCTGGAGGGCGTGACCGCGACGGTCAACCTGGCCACCGGCAGCGCCCGGGTCAGTCATCCGCCGGACATCCGCCCCGAGGAACTCGTCACGACGGTCGAACAGGCCGGGTACACGGCCGCACTGCCCGCGCCGCCCCGGGAGCGCAGGCGTGCACAAGCCGAGTCCGGGTCCGACCCCGAGGCCGATGCCGTGCGGCAGGAGCGGGGCCGGCTGCTGATCACCGCGCTGCTCGCGGTGCCCGTGCTGGTGCTGTCCATGGTGCCCGCCTGGCAGTTCCGCAACTGGCAGTGGCTGTGCTTCGCGCTGGCCGCGCCGGTCGCCGTGTGGAGCGCATGGCCGTTCCATCTGCGGGCGCTGCGCGGGCTGCGGCACTCGACGGCGACCATGGACACCCTGGTCTCGCTCGGCGTCGTGGCGTCCTTCTCCTGGTCGGCGTACGCGCTGTTCCTCGGCGGCGCGGGCGATCCCGGGATGCGGATGGCGTTCAGTCTGCTGCCGGACGCCTCGGACGACGGCATGGCCCACGTCTACCTGGAGGCCGCGGTCGCCGTACCGCTGTTCGTGCTGGCCGGACGCTTCCTGGAGGCGCGGGCCCGGCACGGCACCGGGGCCGCCCTGCGGTCGCTGGCGGAGCTCGCCGCCAAGGAGGTCTCCGTACGCGGCGACGACGGATCCGAACGCCTGGTTCCCATCGAGGAGCTGACGGTCGGGCAGGTCTTCGTCGTACGGCCCGGTGAGCGGGTCGCCACCGACGGCGAGGTGACCAAGGGCAGTTCCGCCGTGGATCTGTCACTGGTCACCGGGGAGAGCGAGCCGGTCGAGGTCGCGCCCGGATCCGCCGTGGTCGGCGGGGCCGTCAACGCGGGCGGGCTGCTGCTGGTGCGGGCCACCGCCGTCGGCGCCGACACCCAGCTCGCCCGGATCACCCGGCTGGTGACCGAGGCCCAGGCCGGCAAGGCGAAGGCACAGCGGCTGGCCGACTCGGTGGCCGGGGTGTTCGTGCCGGTGGTGCTCGCGCTGGCCGTGACCGTGCTCGGCTTCTGGCTCGGGGCCGGCGCCGACCCGCAGGCGGCGATCACCGCATGCGTGGCCGTCCTGGTCGTGGCCTGCCCGTGCGCGCTGGGTCTGGCGACCCCGACCGCGCTGATGGCCGCCACCGGCCGGGGCGCCCAACTCGGCGTCCTGGTCAGGGGCCCGCAGTCCCTGGAGGGCCTCGAACACATCGACACCGTCGTCCTCGACAAGACCGGCACCCTCACCTCCGGGCACATGACCGTCGCCCGCGTCACGGCCGTACCGGACGGCCCCGGCCGGGACGAGGTGCTGCGGCTGGCCGCGGCAGTGGAGCAGGGCTCCGAGCATCCGCTGGGCCGGGCGATCGTCGCGTATGCGACCCGCACCCTGTCCGGGGCCCGGCTGCCGGAGGTGGCCGACTTCACCGCCACGGCCGGGCGGGGCGTACGCGGCCGGGTCGAGGGCCGGCTGGTCGAGGTCGTCGCACCGGACGACGAACTGCCCGAGGCGCTGACGGACGCCCTCCCCGCCGCGGAGGCCGCCGCGCACACGCCCGTCCTGGTCCGCGTGGACGGGCAGACCCAGGCGCTGATCGAGATCGGTGACGTCGTACGGCCCGGCAGCTACCGGACGGTGGACCGGCTGCGCCGGCTCGGCGTCGAGCCGGTGCTCGCCACCGGCGACCGTGAGGCCCCGGCCCGCGCCGTCGCCGCCGCGCTCGGCATCGAGGAGGTGCACGCCCGCTGCACCCCGGAGGACAAGGCCGACCTCGTACGGGAGCTGCGCGAGAGCGGCCGCCGGGTCGCGGTCGTCGGCGACGGCGTCAACGACGCGGCCGCGCTCGCCGGGGCGGACCTCGGCATCGCCATGGGCGGCGGCACGGACGCGGCGATCGGTGCGGCCGACGTGACGCTCGTGCGCGGTGACATCGAGGCGCTCGTGGACGCGGTACGGCTCGCCCGGCGCACCCTGTCCACCATCCACACCAACCTCCTGTGGGCCTTCGGCTACAACGTCGTCACCGTGCCGCTCGCCATGGTGGGCCTGCTCAACCCGATGCTGGCCGCCGCAGCCATGTCGGTCAGCTCGGTCCTGGTGGTCACCAACAGCCTCCGGCTGCGCGCCTGGCAGCCGTCACCCGGCCGGGAGCGTGACCGGGCCGACGGGGAGAGCCGCGGGGCGGCTGCCGGGGACGGCGGGCCGTCGCCCGCCGAGGGCCTGATACCGGCCGGGAGGGGTGACGCATGAGCGGAGCGACCTGGCGGCCCACCCGGCGGCGGCTCGCCGACACCCTGCGGGCCGCCGTCGCCCCCGTCGCCGCCTGCGGCATCGCCCTCGGGGCGCTGACCGCGTGGACCGCTGCCGGCAACGCGGGCAGTGGACCCCGGATCGAGGTCGGCGGGGGGCGGGTCTTCCTGCCGAACAGCGAGAGCGGGGACACCGCGGCGTTCTTCCGGATCACCAACTCCGGAGGCATGGGCGACCGGCTGACGAAGGTGACGTCCTCGGACACCCTGGGCGGCGAGGGCACCCTCAGCCGGCACGACATGACCGGCGACGCGGCGGCGACCGGGAAGGCGGTGGACTCCGTGATCGTTCCGGCCGGTGAACGCCTCGACATGTCCCCCTACGGCCTCGACATCACCGTGCGGGCGAAGGCGGACTGGCGTACGGGCGACCTCGTACGGTTCACGCTGCACTTCGAGGACAGCGGACGGATCGAGACCCAGGCGGTGGTGGTCCTTCCCACCTCGGACGGGTGGTGACCACCCGCCCCGTCCCAAGTGGCCGGATCCGGACGGGAACTTGAGCCGAGCCCGGTCCGACTACTGGTGTGCGGGTGGCACTCGTCCTCCCGTGTACCGATGGATCCTGGAGTGGTGTGATGCGATCACGCGCGTGGTGGGGAACGACGGCCGTGGTGCTCGGCGGCTTACTGGCGGCGGGGTGCGGCGGCGGGAGTGACGACTCGGCCGGCGACGCTCCCGCCGGGAACTCCGTCTCCGACGGCTACCCGGTGACCGTCACCGACTGCTCCGGCGCCGAGACCACCTTCGACGAGGCCCCGAAGCAGATCGTCACCAGCAACGCCTCCAGCCTGGAGCTGCTGCTCCGCCTGGGCGCCGGCGACCAGGTGATCGGTACCGGCTTCCCGCCCGGCAAGGGCACCCTGCCCGCCGAACTGGACGCGCAGGCCCAGAAGATCGAGGTGATGAGCGAGTACGTGATCCCGAAGGAGAAGCTCCTCGGCTCCGGCGCCGACGTCTTCGTCGACACCTTCGGGGCGATGGACATGGGCGGGATGGCGGACGTGCCCACCGACGAGGAGTTCAAGGCGGCCGGCATCAAACGCGTCTACCTGAAGTCCACCGCCTGCGCGGCCACGGACAAGACCCCGGTGACCGACCTGTCCGCCGTTCAGGACGACATCACCTCCCTCGGCGCGGTCACCGGCACCGCCGACAGGGCCAAGGAACTCGTCGACGGCATGAAGCAGAAGGTGGACGCCGTCCAGCAGGCGGTCGGCTCCACGCCCGAGGGCGAGCGGCCCACGTACTTCTTCTTCGACTTCGACGCCGGCACCAAGCAGCCCGTCGTCGTCTGCAACCGCCAGGTCGCCCACGCGGTCATCACCCTGGCCGGCGCCCGCAACGCCTTCGCCGACTGCGACGGCGACTTCCAGCAGGTCGGCTGGGAGGACGTGATCGCCAAGAACCCGGACTGGATCCAGCTCGGAGTGCGCAACCGGGGCAGCGAGGCCGCCAACGACAAGGCGTTCGACGAGGCGCAGAAGTGGCTGGAGACCAACCCGGCCACCAAGGGCCTCAAGGCCGTCGAGGACGGCAACTTCCTGCGCATCGGCTCCGAGCAGACGACCATCGCGGGCGTCACCAACGCCGACACCGTGCAGGAGATCGCCCGTAAGCTCTACCCGGGCAAGGTCGGCTGACCGTGGCCGATGCCCTGCTGAGCCGGAAGAGCCCGGAAACCCGCACCCGGCCACGCGCCGTGCCCGCCGGGCCGCTCGCCGCGGTCCTGGCCGTGGCACTGCTGCTCGCGCTCACCGCGGCGGTGTCCTGGGGCTCCACGTCCATCCCGCCCGGCGAGGTGTGGGGCGTGGTGTGGCGGCGGCTGTCCGGCGAGCCGCCGCGGCCGGGCACCAACGACCTCATCGTCTGGCAGCTGCGCGTCCCGCGCGCGGTACTGGCGGCCCTCGTCGGCGCCGGGCTCGGTCTCGTCGGTACGGCCGTGCAGGCACTGGTGCGCAACCCGCTGGCCGACCCCTATCTGCTGGGCATCTCCAACGGGGCCTCGCTCGGCGCGGTCGGCGCGATCGTCCTCGGGGCCGGTGCGGGCGGCGCGCTCGGTCTCGGGCTGTCCGCCGCGGCCTTCGCGGGCGCGCTGGCCACCTTCGCCCTGGTGTGGGCGGTGGCCCGGCGCGGCGGCGGCTTCGCACCGCTGCGGCTGGTGCTGGCCGGGGTGGCGATCGGCCAGTTCCTGTCCGGGTTCACCAGCTACCTCGTCCTCCAGGCCGGGGACGAGCAACAGACCCACAGCGTGCTGTTCTGGCTCATGGGCAGCCTGGGCGGCGCCAACTGGCAGCTGCTCGCCGTGCCCGCCGTCGCGGTGCCGGCGGTCCTGCTGCTGCTCCAGGCCCGCGCCCGCGGCCTGAACGCCCTGCTGATGGGCGACGAGACCGCGGCCGGCCTCGGTATCGACGTCGTCCGGCTGCGCCGGGAGCTGTTCACCGTGACCAGCCTGCTGACCGGCGTCCTGGTCGCGGTGTCCGGCGCGATCGCCTTCGTCGCCCTGATGGTCCCGCACGTCTGCCGGCTGGTCGTCGGCGGCGACCACCGCCGGCTGCTGCCGGTCTCGGCGCTGTTCGGGGCGCTGCTGCTGGTCGTGGTCGACATCGTGTGCCGTACGGCCATGGACACGCAGGAGCTGCCGGTCGGGGTCGTCACCTCGCTGATCGGCGCGCCGGCGCTGCTGTATCTGCTGGACCGGCGGCTGGGGAGCGGAAGTTGAGAGATCGGGGTTGCCCACTGTGAGGATCGACGTCGAGGACCTGCACGTCGCGTACGCGGGCCGTACGGTCGTCGCCGGAGCCCATCTGATCGCGGACGAGGGCGAGATCACCGGCCTCGTCGGCCCGAACGGCAGCGGCAAGTCCACGCTCCTGCGCACGGTCTACCGGCATCTGAAGCCCGCCGCGGGCCGGGTGCTGCTGGCCGGCACCGACCTGCGCGAGCTGAGCCCCGTCCAGACCGCCCGGCGCGTCGCGGCGCTCCCGCAGGAGCGGGGCGGCGACTTCGAGCTGACCGTGCGCGAGGTCGTCGCCATGGGCCGTACGCCCTACAAGCGGGCGTTCGCCGGGGAGGACACCGCCGACCGGGACATCGTCGCCCGCGCCCTCGCGGACGCCGGCATGGCGGAGCACGACGGGCGCCGCTTCACCGAACTGTCCGGCGGCGAGCGCCAACGCGTCCTGCTGGCCCGCGCCTTCGCGCAGCAGACGGAGATCCTCGTCCTGGACGAGCCCACCAACCACCTGGACATCCGCCACCAGGTGGAACTCCTCGCCCTGCTGCGCGCCCAGCGCCGTACGACCCTGGTGTCGCTGCACGACCTGAACGCCGCCGCCTCCGTCTGCGACCGGCTGCACGTGCTGCACGACGGCGGCGTGGTGGCCTCGGGCCCGCCCCGCGAGGTCCTGCGGCCCGCGCTGCTGGCCGAGGTGTTCGGCGTACGGGCGGCCGTCGTGGAGCATCCGCTGACCGGCGATCCGCTGATCGCCTTCGACCACCGGTCCCCGGCGGACGCGACGCCGGCCGAAGCGGTTGACGCCGGCGCCGTCTAGCGCCGTAGCTGAGTGGCTGCCGGGCTGGTGCGGGGTGGGCGCGCAGCCCAGCGCTGGCGGGGTGCCTCCCCCACTCTCGGCTTCGCTCGAGCGGGGGGACCCCCATCGCCCCAGCGGCACGACTGCCCGCAGCTACGGCATCTTTGGCCGGCCCCGGGAACTCACCCCCACCCTCCCCCGACTTCTGAAACGGAGGCTGCTGCTCGGCAGCCCACCTGTGGGGAGGGGCACATGCCCGGGAACTCCGGGAACGAGGACCGCTGGTCCCTGGTGGCCGTAGCGGGCGTCCTCTCGTTCGTCGCGATGCTGGACATGAACATCGTCAATGTGGCACTCGCGGACATCGCCGACGGCCTGAACGTCTCCGCCGCGACCGCGCAGTGGGCGGTGCTGGGCTACCAACTGCCCGTCGTCGCCCTGCTGCTGCCCGTCGGCCGGTGGCTGGACGGGGTGGGCCTGCGGGCCGCGCTGCTGTCCGCCACCGCCGGCTTCGCCCTGTGCAGCGCCGCGGCCGCCCTGGCGCCGTGGGCGGCCTGGCTGATCGCGGCCCGGGTCGGGCAGGGCGCGTGCGCGGCGGTGCTGTTCGTGCTGATGCCGGTGCTGGCGATGCGGTCGGTACGGCCCGAGGTGCGCGGGCGGGCGATGAGCGTACCCGCGACCCTCGGCCCGCTCGGCGCGGTGACCGGGCCGGCGGTGGGCGGGCTGCTCCTCGACCAGCTGGGCTGGCGCTGGGTGTTCCTGGTCAAGATCCCGTTCTGCCTGCTGGCGCTGCTCGTGGTCCGGCGGGCGATGCCGCGGGACGGCCGGCTGCACGCCCCCGACCGGCGGTCGCTGGCCGACTCCTCCCTCGTGGCCGCCGGGGTGACGGCCCTGCTCCTCGCCCTGACCCTCGCCTCCGACGGCCCCGCCTGGCTGGCGCTCGCCGTCGCCGCCGTACCGCCGCTGTGGTGGTGGCTGCGCGGACCCGGCGGCCGCCCGGTGACCGGGGCCCTGCGGGCGTCGGGGCTGCTGCGGGCGCACGGCGCGGTGCTGTCGCTGGCCGCCGGGTTCGCCGCCATGCACTACGTCGTCGCCCTGCACCTTCAGCGGGAGGACGGGGTCAGCGCCACCGCCACCGGGCTGACCGTGCTGGCCTTCCCCCTCGGCATGGGCCTGGCCGGGCCACTGGGCGGACGGCTCGCCGACCGGTACAGCCCCCGGCGCGTCGCCGTCCTCGGCGCCTGCCTCACCGCCCTCGGCCTGCTCCTGCTCGTTCCGCTGGGCGACGGCTGGTCCCCGCCCGACGTGGCCTGGCGGCTGGCGCTGGCGGGCGTCGGCATGGGACTGAACGGCGGCCCCACCCAGGCCCTCGTCATGGGTGCCGCCCCGCCCGGCCGGGCCGCCACGGTCGGGTCGGCCCTGCAGCTCGCCCGCAGCCTCGGTTTCACCCTCGGACCGGCTTTGGCGACGGCGGCCTGGGGCCTGGCCGGAGCGGCGGGCGGGGCGCGGGCCGGGCTGGCGCTGGCCGCGGGCGCCGCCTGTCTCGCCGTACCCCTGCTCGCCCTGCCCGCCCGCGCCCCGGCCGTCCGGGTGCCCGAGAAGTCCGTCGACGTACCCCTCACCCAGGAGTAGCCCCATGTGTGGAATCACCGGCTGGGCGTCCTTCCACCACGACGCCCGCCCGCAGACACGGGTCATCGAAGCCATGACCGCCACCCTCGCCCCGCGCGGCCCCGACGCGGGCGGCGTCTGGCTCGGCGAGCACGCCGCGATCGGCCACCGGCGGCTGGCCGTCATCGACCTCGAGGGCGGCGCCCAGCCGATGCCCGACCGGCCCGGCGCGCCGACCGCCGTGCTCAGTTACAGCGGCGAGGTGTACAACCACCACGAACTGCGGGCCGAACTCCGCGGGCGCGGCCATGAGTTCCGTACCCGCAGCGACACCGAGGTGGTGCTGCGCGCGTACGCCGAATGGGGCGAGGACCTCGCCGAGCACCTGGACGGCATGTTCGCCTTCGCCGTCTGGGACGAACGGGCGCAGCGGCTGCTGCTGGTGCGCGACCGGCTCGGCGTCAAGCCGCTGTTCTGGGCCGCGGTCGACGGCGGACTGGCCTTCGCCTCCGAGCCCAAGGCGCTGTTCGCCCATCCGGAGTTACGGCCCCGGGTGGACGCGGACGGACTCCGGGAGGCGTACAGCCTGCTGTTCAACACCGGCCCCACGGTGTGGTCGGGCGTCCGCGAGGTCGAGCCGGGCGGCCTGCTCGTGCTGGACCGGGACGGCATCCGTGAACGCCGCTACTGGCAGCTGGAGATCGGCCGTCACGCCGACGACCGGGAGGCCACCGTCGAACGCGTCGGGCAGCTGGTCGGCGCCGCCGCACGCAGCCAGCTGGAGGCCGACGTCCCGCTGTGCAGCCTGATGTCCGGCGGGATCGACTCCACCGTGCTGACCGCGCTGCTCGCCGACGAGCTCCGGCTGCGCGAGGGCCCGGACGCCCGTATCCGGTCGTACGCCGTCGACTACAGCGACCAGGCCGAGCAGTTCACCGGCGACGTGCTGCGCACCGGTCACGACACCCCGTACGCCACGGAAGCGGGCGCCTTCATCGGCACCGACCACTCCACGGTCGTCCTCGACCCGCGCTCCCTGCTCGACCTCGAGCACCGGCGGGCGGTCGTCGTGGCCCGGGACTCGCCGATCGGCGTCGGCGACATGGACACCTCGCTGTACCTGCTCTTCGGCGAGATCCGCCGGCACTCCACCGTCGCCCTGTCCGGCGAGGCCGCCGACGAGGTGTTCGGCGGCTACCCGTGGTTCCACAACCCCAAGGCGCTGAACGCCGGTACCTTCCCCTGGCTGCTGGTCACCGGGGACGAGGCCGCCATGCCGCTCAACCCGGAACTCGGTCTGCGGATCGGGGAGTTCTGCGCCGACACCTACCGCAGCGCCCTGGCCGAGGTCCCCCACCTCGACGACGAGTCACCGGCCGAGCACCGGCAGCGCGAGATGCAGTACCTGTCCCTGACCCGCTGGCTGCGCCAACTGCTGCACCGCAAGGACCGGCTGAGCATGGCGCAGGGGCTGGAGGTGCGCGTCCCGTACTGCGACCACCGCCTGGTCGAGTACGCCTTCACCACCCCCTGGGACCTGAAGAGCTTCGACGGCCGGGAGAAGAGCCTGCTGCGCGCGGCGGGTGCGGGCCTCGCGCCGGACTCGGTGCTGTACCGGCCCAAGAACCACTATCCGGCCACGCACCACCCCGACTACAACCGCGGACTGCAGATGATGGCCCGCGACGCGCTCGCCGACGACCAGGTCCGCGCCATCGCCGACGAGACCCGGATCAAGCCCTGTCTGGACACCCCGGCGGACCGGCTGGAGTGGGGCCACCGGCTGCGCCTCGAGCGGGTCGTCGACCTGGCGCTGTGGCTGGACCACCACAAGCCGGAACTCGCCATGTGAGGAGCCCGGTTCATGACGCGGACCAGGGAAGGCGGTGATGCCGTCGACAGGACGGGAGAAGGAAGGAGACAGGTGGTCCCGCAGCTGGTGAGGCGTGCCGTTTCCGCGCCCGTCACCAAGGCCCGCACCTGTGGAGCGGCTTGGCCGTGACGGACGGTGTCAGAGGAGGCGGAGCCCGGCCGGCGGGCCTCTGCGGGAGACGACGTGATGGAGGAGCATCCGGCCCAGTGCCGGAACCTCGTCGTGCGCCGGTGGCGCGGCGGCCGGGCGCCGCTTCGGGACGGCGGCCGCGGTGAGGCGCCCGGCCAGCTCCAGCGGAGCGCAGAGGACGAGCAGCAGCAGACGCCCGAGACGGACCACGGTGGCGTCTCCCCGCCACATCCACAGCCCGCACAGCAGCCCGGCCGCGACATGCGCCAGCAACGCCGCGGTGGAGGCGCCGTGGGTGGCTGCCGTGACCGTCCGGTCGCCCAGCAGGGAGGCGGCCTCCATGGCGTGGTGGCGCCGGTCCATCGCCTCGTCGGAGTGCGCCGCGTGGGCCGGAGGGTGCGGTGTGCCGTGCGCATGCCGGTGGCCGGCGGGCAGTCGGGAGGCGGTGAAGGCCGCGTGCAGGGCGAACTGGGTGACCACCGTCGCGCCGACCACCACGGCGGATCCGCGTGCGCGGTCCGACAGCCACCAGGCGAGGGCGAGCACCGCGGCGAAGGCCCCCGCCACGACCCGGACGGCAAGCGTGTGCCCGGTCGTCAGGGCGTGCCCGGCCGCCGTCGTCGTCACACAGACCGCCGCGAAGACCGCGGAGCGCGTGAGACGGACGGCGGGTGCCGTTGCCAGGGAGGCCATGGTGGCCATGGTGCCATCCACCCGCGGACGCCGGGGAGTTGACGTGCGCCCCGCCATCCGGAGCGTGCCGTTCAACGGCCGGTGCGGAACCCGTTTTCCGGGCCTCGCACGCAGGACGGGGTGGTACTGAGAAACACGACCTTCTGCTGCGCACGGTTGCGCCGCCCCCGCCCCCGGGGCTGGCCGGAAAGCGAACCGGAACCGCTGAACGACGCTGCCCACGCTCGGTGTGTCGGTTAGATTTCGAGCTGCGTTACGGGGAATTGCAGACAGGGGGAGCCATGTGCTGTCTGACGCAAGATGGACGCGATTGTGCTCGAGGTGCGATGAGTCACCTGACCACCGAGCCTGAGATGGACGACGGTCAAGTCGTCGAAAAGTGGCAACCAACGGGGCGTAAAGGGATCTTCCCGCCCGCACTCCGCCTGCCCGTCGGGCACGGGGTGTCTCAGGGCGCTGAACCGGTGCATGACGCAGGGCCGCGGGTCTTCGGCTTCCGGCATTTTTCTGCGTCGTCGTCGGCAGAGCCGTACTCCGGCTCCCTGTCCTGCTTGTTCTGCTCGTCGGAATGTTCCTCCCGGCATCGTGTGCGATGACCGGCATCTGAGACTCCGTATCCGGCTTCCCGTCGTATCGGCGGTGCGCGTCAGTGGTGAGCGTTGCTCCGTCATGCCCGCGCCCGGTTCCCGGATCGGAGCACTTCCGTGTGCGCACTGCGGTACCTGATTCGACCAACCGCTGCACAACCCGACGAACAAGCGCTGACCAGCGCCTTGAGAGCTGAAGGTTGATGAATACACAAACAGTTGAGCGTTTTCGGCCAAATCTGTCCGAGATACTTCCTGAGCTGACCACCGATGGTGCGCGGCTGGGGTTTGCCGCCCTTGAACGCCGATCGGTTGCGATAGATTCTCTGATCCCTGCGGACTCGCCGCGGATGAAAGGGATCGACCAGAACCATGTCGATGTCCTCAACGAGGTCGAGGCGCGGCTTCCGCCCATAGTCGTCCACCGGCCCACGTGGCGCGTCGTGGACGGGATGCACCGGCTGGACGCCGCCCGGCGCCGCGGTGACACCACCATCGACGCCTACCTGCTCGACGTACCGGAGCGGGAGCTGTTCGCGATCTCGGTGCGGTTGAACACGGCGCACGGCATGCCGCTGTCGTATGCCGAGCGAGTGGCCGCTGCGGGGCGATTACTGCGCGAGAACCCCGAGATGTCGGACCGTTATGCGGCGTTGGTGGCCGGTCTGTCCGCCCGGACGGTCGCCCGGATCCGGCGTTCAACCGCGGAGGATCCGCACCTGAACGCCCGGATCGGCATGGACGGCAAGGTCCGTCCCCGGGGTGTGGCACAGGGGCGGGAAGAGGCCGGCCGGCTGCTCACCGAACGGCCGGACGCGAGCCTGCGCGAGGTCGCGAGGGCCGCGGGCATCTCGCTGGGCACGGCCCACGACGTCAAGATGCGGCTGCTGCGCGGGGAGGATCCCATCCCCAGCGGCAGCCGGCCGGTGGCCGCGGAGCAGCGGCCCCGGCAGAACGCCCCGCGGGTCGCGCGCGAAGCCCTTCCGCAGCCCACCGCGGAACTCCTCAAGCGGCTGCGCAGGGATCCGGCACTGCGCTCCACGGATTCCGGGCGGGTGGTGCTGCGACTGCTCGCGATGCACGACCTCGACACCTCGGCATGGACGAGCATCGTGATGAACCTGCCCACGCACTGCACGGACGTCGTCGCGATGCTGGCCCGGCAAAGCGCGCTCAAGTGGACGCAGTTCGCCGAACAACTGGAACAGGAGGCGGTGAGCCGGACCGGAACCGACGAATGATTTTGTGCGAGCTTGAACATTCCGGTGTCCATTCCGCGGAGGTAGATTCTCACCCGTCTTCCGGTCGTGTGTTTCGTTGGGACGACGGTGTTCGGCGAGAGATGAACACAGAATGTGGGGGAACGTGGGAACGAGTAGCACGACGTGTGCCATTGCCGGGGCGGGGCCCGCCGGACTCATGCTCGGCATGCTGTTGGCCAGGGCCGGGGTCAATACCGTGGTCCTGGAGAAACACGACGACTTCTTGCGCGACTTCCGCGGCGACACCGTACACGCCTCGACACTCCGGCTCATGGGAGAACTGGGCCTGCAGGAGAAATTCCTGAAACTGGCCCACCAGCACATTCACCAACTGCAGGTGGTCACCGACGAAGGAACCTTCACGCTCGCTGATTTCCGGCGGCTGCCGGGGAAGTTCAAGCACATCACGTTCCTGCCGCAGTGGGATTTCCTCAACTTCCTGGTGGAGGAGGCGAACCGCTTCCCCAATTTCCAGCTCCGGCGCAACTGCGAGGTCACCGAGGCCGTCGCCGAGAACGGCCGGATCACCGGGCTGCGCTACCGCGACGCGAGCGGTGAGCACGAGCTGCGGGCCGACCTCACCGTGGCCGCCGACGGCCGCCGCTCGGCGCTGCGCCGGTCCGCGGGGCTGCGGCCGCAGGTCCTCGGCTCGGGCATGGACATCCTCTGGTTCCAGCTCTCCAAGAAGGAGGGCGACCCGGGCGGGATGGTGGGCCGGCTCTCCGACGGCAAGCTGCTCGTCCGGATCGAGCGGCAGACCCACTGGCAGACCGCCTACACCGTCCGCAAGGGCGGATACGAGGAGGTCAAGGAGCGTGGCCTGGACTGGTTCCGGCAGACCCTGAGCGAACTCACCCCCTTCCTCGCCGACCGGGTCCACGAGGTGCGCAGCTGGGACGACGTCAAGGTGCTGGACATCCAGATCGACCGGCTCCCGCGCTGGTGGCGCCCCGGGCTGCTGTGCATCGGGGACGCGGCCCACACCATGTCGCCGATCATGGGCGTGGGGATCAATCTCGCGGTCCAGGACGCCGTGGCCGCCGCCAACATCCTGGCCGGGCCGCTGGCGTCCGGCACGGTCACCGAGGAGCACCTGGCGCGCGTCCAGAAGCGGCGCACGCCGCCGACGGTGGCGACGCAGCGGCTCCAGCGGTTTCTGCAGACGCGGTTCCTGGAGCCGTGGGTGCGGGGCGAGGGCAAGTCCGCGACGCCGGTGGTACTGCGGATCCTCAAGCGGCTTCCCCTGCTCCAGGCCGGCCCGGCCCGCACGATCGGCATCGGACTGCGACCGGAGAGCCCGATTCCGGAACTTCGCTGAGCCGTACGGGCCGCCGTAGGCCCACGGCTGTTGACCCACGCGCGTTGACCTACAGGCGTTGCCCCAACGCCCGTTGAGCCAATGCCCGTTGAGCCAATGCCCGTTGAGCCAACGCCTGTTGAGCCAACGCCTGTTGGCCCCAACACCTGTTGACCCACCCCAACACCCCACCCCCCCCGCGTGCCCGAATGGAGATGATGCGCCTTGCGCGTGCTCATGATGATCAGTCCCGGTGCCGGTCACACCTACCCCATGGTGCCGCTCGGCTGGGCCCTGCAGATGGCCGGCCACGACGTGCTCGTCGCCTCGTGCGGCCCCGGCCTGATGATGGGCGAGGCGGGCGTGCGCTGCGTGGACGTGGCCCCCGGCCTCTCCCTGACCCAGATGCAGGGCAAGCTCGCCCAGCAGCGCCCCGATGTGATCGCCAGGCTGAACAACGACGCCCTGGACCCCGACTACCACGAGACCATCGGCATGGCCGTCGCCGGAGCCCTGCGCCTCCAGCCCGACATGGTCGAGGCGATGATCCGCACCGCCGAGGAGTGGCGCCCGGACGTCATCGTCTACTCCCCGCTGCTCACCCCCGCCCTCGTCGCCGCCGCCAAGCTCGGTGTGCCCGCGGTGCGCAACGAGTTCGGCCTGGTCCGCACCGACGACTCCCCGCAGCTCATGCGCGAGATGCACAGCGACCTCTTCGAGGCGCACGGCGTGGAGTTGCCCGAGGTGCTGGCCACCATCGACATCACGCCGCCCAGCATGGGCGCCATCGAGCCGGACTCCTGGCTGATGGGCACCGTCCCCTTCAACGGCGGCGGCGTCCTGCCGCGCGAGACCTACGACTACCTGACCGGCGCCAGGCGGGACACACCGCGGATCGCCGTGACGTTCGGCAGCGGCCCGCCCCCGGTGGAGACCGCCCGCGTCGTGCAGAACGTCGTGGCCGCGGCCCCCCACATGGACGCCGAGTTCGTCCTGGCGGCACCCAATGTGGACCTGGAGTCCCTCGGCACGCTGCCGGACAACGTGACGTCGCTCGGCTGGGCTCCGCTGGTCTCGCTGATGTCGTGCAGCTCGCTGGTGATCCACCACGGCGGCCCCGGCTCGGCGTTCGGTGCGATCATGAGCGGACTGCCGCAGATCATCCCCGAGTTCGGTGGCCTCGGCCGGCCGCTCATCATGGACGCCGTCGTGGGCCGCGGGGTCGGCGTGACCGCGCCGCCCGAGGAGGTCGGGCGCGAGCTGCTCGAATCGGTGCTGGCGGACGACAAGATGAGGACGGCGGCGCAGGAGGTGCGCGAGGAGATCCGCGGCCTGCCGACCCCGCTCGACATCGCCGGCCGGCTCGCCGACCTGGTGGAGCGCTCCGGAGGCAGGGCCGGATGACCACCGCCACGCCGACCGAGTGGGGTCGTGCGCTGGCCGCGGCACGCACCGTCTACGACGTCGCACCGCTCTACGAGGCGATCTACCTCGGCCGCGGCAAGGACTACGCGACCGAGGCGGCGAAGGTGGCCGCGCTGATCAGGGAACGGAACCCGGGCGCCCGCGACCTGCTGGACGTGGGCTGCGGGCCCGGCACACATCTGCACCACCTCGCCACGGTCTTCGACCGGGTGGAGGGCGCCGACCTGGCCGAGCCGATGCTCCGTCACGCGCGGGAGCGGCTGCCCGGCGTTCCGTTCCACCGCGCGGACATGCGCGACTTCGACCTGGGCCGCCGGTTCGACGCGGTGACCAGCCTGTTCAGCGCGATCGGCAATATCCGCGACGGCTCCGAACTGCGGGCCGCCGTGCGCTGTCTGCGCGGCCATCTGCGGCCCGGCGGAGTGCTGCTGGTGGAGCCCTGGTGGTTCTCCGAGAACTTTGTGAGCGGCCATGTCGGCGGCGATGTGGTCGAGTTCGAGGGAATGACGCTCGCCAGGGTCTCGCACTCGGTCAGAAAGGGCGCCAGCAGCCATATGACGGTGCACTACGTCGTGGCCAGACCGGGGGAGGGAATCTGGCACTTCACCGACGAACACGTGATGGCGCTGTTCCCCCGGGACGAATATCTCGCGGCGTTCCGTGAGGCCGGCCTGGACGCCGAACTCGTCGATCTGGGCAACGGCGGACCGGGGGTTTTCGTAGGCACCCTCGCCGATACGTCCGCGGCCCGTCCGTGAATTCTGAACATGTCGGCGGAAGTTGGTCCCGGGATATGGTCGGGCCGTTGGCGAAGACGAGGTTGGAGAATCGGATGACGACCTTGGTGTGGTCCTATCAGGATGAGTACGCCGCCGAGCGTGATGACATTCTGGACGCGGTCGACTCGGTGTTCTCTTCGGGGCAGCTCATTCTCGGTCCGAGCGTTTCCGCATTTGAAAAGGAATTCGCCGCGTACCACGGTGTCGAGCACTGTGTCGGGGTCGACAACGGCACCAACGCGGTCAAGCTGGCGCTGGAGGCGCTGGGCATAGGCCCGGGTGACGAGGTCATCACCGTCTCCAACACCGCGGCGCCGACCGTGGTGGCGATCACCGGCACCGGGGCGACCCCGAAGTTCGTGGACATCGACCCGGTGACGTACCTGATGGACACCGAACAGCTGGCCGACGCCGTCACCGAGCGGACCCGCTGTGTCCTGCCGGTGCACCTGTACGGCCAGTGCGTGCCGATGGACCCGGTCGTCGAACTGGCCGACCGGCACGGCCTGCACATCGTGGAGGACTGCGCCCAGGCGCACGGCGCCCGGCAGCACGGCCGGATGGCCGGCACGACGGGCGCCGCCGCCGCGTTCTCCTTCTACCCGACGAAGGTGCTGGGCGCGTACGGCGACGGCGGCGCGACGATCACCCATCGCCCCGAGGTCGACAAGAACCTGCGCCGCCTGCGCTACTACGGAATGGAGGAGCGCTACTACGTCGAGGCCCTCCCGGGCCACAACAGCCGCCTCGACGAGGTGCAGGCGGAGATCCTGCGGCGCAAGCTGCGCCGTCTGGACGACTACATCGCGGCGCGCCGCGCGGTGGCCGACCGCTATCGCGAGGCCCTGAGCGACACCAGCCTCGTCCTTCCGCAGACCGCGCCCGGCAACGACCACGTCTACTACGTCTACGTCGTCCGGCACCCGGCCCGCGACACCATCATCGAGCGCCTGCGCGAGCACGACATCCGCCTCAACGTGAGCTACCCGTGGCCCGTGCACACCATGGCCGGATTCGCGCACCTGGAGGCGGCCAAGACCGCTCTGCCGGTCACCGAACGACTGGCCGGGGAGATCTTCTCGCTCCCCATGTACCCCTCCCTGACCCCGGAACGGCAGGACCGCGTGATCGAGTGCCTGCGCACGGTCCTGGCCGCCATCGACGGCGCCTGAGAACCCGGCGGATCTCGGCCAGAGGCTTGGGTTGATTCCACATGTCTTCAGAAGTGAGTACCCGCATGTCCGCGCCCAGGGCGGTGGTGGTCGGAGCGGGACCGGTCGGCTGTCTGGCCGCCCAGGTCCTGACCCGGCGCGGCTACACGGTCCAGGTCTACGAGAAGCGCCCGCACTACGTCGAGCAGGGCCTGCGGTACGACGGCCGCACGATCAACCTGTCCCTGTCGCCCAGGGGCGTCGAGGCGCTGGACGGTCACTGCGACCGTGCCGCGCTGGACGACCTGGTGGTGCCGATCGGCAGCCGGGTGCGCCACGAGCCGGACGGTCGCATCGCCGCCGCCGGATACGGGCGCGCCGACTGGCAGAACCTGTCCATCGACCGCAACGACCTGAACCTGCTGCTGATGCGAAGTGCCGGCCCGGACGTGCGCTTCACCTTCGACACCGAGTGCACCGGCGTGGACTTCGCCGCCCGGCGGGTGACGTTCGCCGACGGGCAGGGGCAGGAGTCCGAGGTCGCCTACGACCTGCTCGTCGGCGCCGACGGAACCCACTCGGCGGTCCGCGGCCGGCTCGCCGAGCAGGGCCTGACGCAGTCCCGGCAGCGGCAGACCGGCGTCGAGTACCGCGAGGTCACGCTCCGCCCCGAGCCCGGGAACGAGCGCATGACCCCGACGGCGATCCACGTCTGGCCCCGGGACGGCTTCTTCATGGTCGGCCTGCCCAACCGCGACGGCTCCCTGCGCTGCACGCTCGTACTGCCGCGGGAGGGCGGTCCGACCTTCGCCGACCTCGCCACGGAGGAGGAGCTGAGAGCGTTCCTGCGGCGCAACTTCCCCGACGCGGCGGACAGTTACCGGCCGGTCGACCGGGACCCCTCCAGGGCGACGGTGAGTCCGATCTCCGTCGTGACCTGCGCGCCGGTGGTGCACGGCGACTCGGTCGTGCTGCTCGGCGACGCGGCGCACACCGTGGCGCCGTTTCTGGGGCAGGGGGTCAACCTCGGCCTGGAGGACTGCGCCGCGCTGGGGCGGCTGCTGGAGAAGTGGCCGGACGAACAGGGCACCGCCCTCGCCGAGTTCCAGCGTGAACGCGTCCCCGAACACGAGGCCGCCGCGGCCCTGTCCCTCGCGAACTACGACGAGCTGAACGGAACCGGGCCGCGCCCGGCCGCTTCCGGCACCGCCCCGCTTCCCACCCTGGTCAACTTCGTCAGCTCCAGCTACCGGGAAGCACTCGACATCTACTCACGCGACCGCCGCACCCCCGCGGCGGCTGACGGCGCAGCGGCCGATCGGAGGGTGACCACCACGTGAGCACGACTCAACTCGCCAAGGTGTTCCACTGGCGGGACGACCGGACCGAGGCCGAGGGCTGGCTGGTCATCCACAGCCTGACCGGCGGCGTCTCGGGCGGCGGCCTCTTCATGCATCCGCGGGTCACGCTGTCCGAGGTGGCCGACCTCGCCGCCACCATGTCGCTGAAGAACACCCTGCAGCGCCCGCAGTTCGGCGGCGGCAAGGGAGGCATCCGGTTCGACCCCACCTCCCCGGAGGCCGAGGGCGTCCTGCGCCGGTTCATGATCGCGCACCGGGAGGTCATCGCGCGGGAGTGGAGCACCGGCGCCGACCTCTACACCAGCAGGGAGGTCATCGAGCGCATCGCGCGGGAGGATCTCGCCCTGCCCACCGCCTTCGTCGCGATGGCCGCGACCCTGGCCCGGCATGCCGGCATCCCCTCCCAGGCCCCCGCCATGCCGCAGCGGCTGGCGCAGCCCTGGAACGACCACGCCACCGTCGACGACGCGGCCACCGGCCACTCGGTCGCCGAGGCGATCCGCCTGTCCGCCGGCGGCACGCCCCGCGTCGGGATCCAGGGCTTCGGCAGCGTCGGCTCCAACGCGGCCGACTCGCTCACCTCCCGCGGCATCGGCGTCGTCACCGGCATCTGCGAGAAGGACGGCTACCTGGTCGACCCCGACGGCATCGACATCGCGGAGCTGCTGCGCCGCCGGGCCGCCCGTCAGGACAGGCCGGCCTTCGGCGAGCTCGTACGGGACAACCCGCACCGGGGCTGGAAATGGGTGCCGCGCAGCGCCGGCCAGGCGGACGAGGAACTCCTCACCGAGTTCGTCGCCGTGACCGGACCGGACGTGCTCACGCCCTGCGCGACCCGCTACGCGGTGACGGACGGGGTCATGCGGGAGTTCGTGCGCGGCTCCGGCCGGGTGGTGGTCTGCGGTGCCAACAACGCCTTTTCCGGCCCGGAGGTGAAGGCGCACTGGACCGAGCAGGGCGTGACCATCATTCCCGAATGGGTCTCCAATTCGGGCGCGGCCATTCTGTTCGCCGAACTGCTGAAGACGGAACGGTCCGATCGGGAGACCATCCAGTCGATCTTCGCGGCGATCACCGAACGAATCGAAGAATTCCTGCTCGCCCACGGACTGCACGTGGACAACCGGAAGAGGACACAGGCTCATGCTGCGCAGCAACAAAACGCTTGAACTGATCCGTCAGGAGAGCCCGGCGGTCGGCACCTGGCTCCAGCTGCACAGCGTTCCGGCGACCAGGCTCCTGGTCGCGCAGGGCGCGTTCCGCTGGATGCTGGTGGACTTCGAGCACACGCCCGTCGACCACACCACGGCCAGCCACATCTTCGGCACGATCTCCGACCTCAGCGGCGGTGAGACCACCCCGGTCGCCCGGGTCGCCGCGGGCACCATCGACCACATCAAGCACGCCCTGGACGCGGGCGCCCAGGGCGTCATCGTGCCCATGGTGAACACGGCCGAGGAGGCCGCGGACGCGGTCCGCTTCGCCCGGTTCCCCCCGCGCGGCGAGCGCGGCGGCGGTGGCATGACGCCACAGGTGGGCTTCGGTGTGAACACCCCGACCTACCTTGCCGAGGCCAACGACGAGATTCTCGTCGGCGTCCAGATCGAGACCGCCCAGGGCGTGGCGAACATCAAGGAGATCCTCGCCGTCGAGGGCATCGACCTGGTCTTCATCGGCCCCAACGACCTGCACCTCTCGCTGGGCCTGCCGGCCAAGTTCTGGAGCCAGGAGCCGGCGTTCCAGGACGCCGTGCGCACGGTCACCGACGCCTGCCGCGAGAACGGCATTCCCTTCGGCACCCTGTGCCGGGACGCCGCTTCCGTACGGGACCGTATCGACGACGGTTTCACCTTCCTCGGACTGGCCAGCGATCTGCATTTCATGCTGACCAAGGCCGGCGAGGAGTACGGCGTCCTGCACGGCATGGAAGAGCCCGCCAGCACCTGGTGCAACATGGTGAATCTCGACCGTCTGCCCGATTCACTGCGCGGCCTGCCCCGTTCTTGAAACCCGTCAGGAAAAAACAACCGGAAGGTGATGGAGAGAAAATGGTCGACAAGGTAGTGATCGTGGGCGGCGGCACGTCCGGCTGGATGAGCGCCAGTTACCTCAAGGCCGCCTTCGGGGACCGGATATCGGTGACCGTCGTGGAATCCGACCGGGTTCCGACGATCGGCGTGGGCGAGGCCACGTTCAGCACCGTGCGGCACTTCTTCGAGTACCTGGGTCTCAAGGAGACCGACTGGATGCCGGCCTGCAACGCCACGTACAAGCTGGGCATCCGGTTCGAGAACTGGTCGGAGGTCGGGAAGCACTTCTACCACCCCTTCGAGCGGCTGCGGGTGGTCGACGGCTTCCCGCTGACGGACTGGTGGCTCAAGCAGCGGCCCTCGGACCGGTTCGACGTGGACAACTTCGTGATGGCGCAGCTGGGCGACACCCTGCGCTCCCCGCGCTTCCTGGACGGCACGCTCTTCGAACGCGGCAGCAGCGAACTCGGCCCCGGGGGAGCCGCCTTCCGGTCCACCCTGACCGAACAGGACACGCAGTTCCCGTACGCCTACCACTTCGACGCGGCCCTGCTCGCGAAGTTCCTCACCGAGTACGGCGTCAGCCGCGGGGTCCGGCATGTGACCGACGACGTGGTGGACGTCAAGCTCGACGACCGCGGCTGGATCTCCGCGGTCGCCACCCGTGGCCACGGTGACCTGGAGGGCGACCTCTACATCGACTGCACCGGGTTCAAGGGCATGCTGCTGAACGGCGCCCTGGAGGAGCCGTTCGTCTCCTACCAGGACACGCTGCCCAACGACCGTGCCGTGGCGCTGCGCGTCCCGGTGGACACGGCCGAGAAGGGCATCGCCCCGTACACCAAGGCCTCCGCCATGGAGGCCGGCTGGATCTGGACGATTCCGCTCTTCGACCGGATCGGCACCGGCTACGTGTACGCCAGTGAATACACCACGCCCGAGGAGGCCGAGCGCACGCTGCGCGAGTTCGTGGGTCCGGAAGCGGAGGGCCTGGAGGCCAACCACATCCGGATGCGGATCGGCCGCAGCCGCAACTCCTGGGCGAAGAACTGCATCGCCATCGGCCTGTCCAGCGGATTCGTCGAGCCGCTGGAGTCGACCGGCATCTTCTTCATCCAGCACGGCATCGAGCAGCTGGTCAAGCACTTCCCGCAGGCCGACTGGTCGGAGCAGCTGCGCGACTCCTACAACCGCGCGGTCAACAACTGCATGGACGGCGTACGGGAGTTCCTGGTGCTGCACTACCGGGGCGCGGCGCGCAGCGACAACGCGTACTGGAAGGACGCCAAGACTCGCAAGGTGCCCGACGCCCTGCAGGGGCGGCTGGAGCAGTGGCAGACCAAGCTGCCGGACGCGGAGAACATCTTCCCGCACTACCACGGCTTCGAGGCGTACTCCTACGTGGCGATGCTGATGGGCCTGAAGGGCATCCCGCTGCGCGCGCCCGGCGCGCTGGACCTGATGGACGGCAGCGCCGCCGCCGAGGAGTTCGCGCGGGTCCGGTCCACCAGCAGTGAGCTGGTCCGCACCCTGCCCAGTCAGTACGAGTACCTCGCCCAGATGCACTGACGCGGGACACGGCCATGCCTGCTACGGAAGGAAACCTGGTGATGCGGGGATGATCGCACCCAACACCCCTTCGGCGGCCACTCTCGCACCCGGTGAGTTTCGCGAGCTGATGGCCGGATTTCCCACCGGCGTCACGGTGGTCACGGCCTTCGACGGGGCGCGGCGGCCCTGGGGGATGACGTGCTCGTCCCTGTGCAGTGTCACGCTGCGGCCGCCGACCCTCCTGGTGTGCATCAGGAACGGCAGCCCGACCCTCGCCGCCGTGCTCGACGGAGGCCGCTTCTCGGTCAACCTGCTGAGCGATGCCGGGCGCCCGGTCGCCGAGCTGTTCGCGTCCGGGGCGTCCGACCGGTTCGACCAGGTGCAGTGGGAGGACGCGCCCGGCTGCGGCGGCCCGCATCTGCCGGACGTGGCGCACGCGGTGGCCGACTGCCGGGTGCTGAGGACCGAGCCGGTCGGCGACCACACGGTCGTCTTCGGCGAGGTCGAGCGGTCGGTGACCTGGACGCCGGCCCCGCAACCGCTGATCTACGGGTTGCGCAGCTATGCCGTCTGGCCGACGACATGAGGGCCAAGCGGTCTCGGAGCGACCTGGCGTACTACGGGGGTACGCCGGGTTTCGCCGAGGACATCAGGGTGGGGACGCCGAACGTCCCCGCCAAGGAGCGCTATCTGGAACTGGTGAACGAGGCCATCGACCGCCGGTGGCTGAGCAACCTCGGCCCGCTGGTCCGGCAGTTCGAGGGGCTCGCGGCACAGCGGACGCTGCGCGCGCACAACACCGCGACGAACAACGCCACCACCGCGTTGCAGGTCGCCGTGAAGGCGTGCGGTGTCACCGGCGAGGTGATCATGCCGTCGTTCACCTTCGTGGCGACCGCCCACGCGATGAACTGGATCGGTCTCACCCCGGTGTTCGCCGACGTCGACCCCGAAACGGGCACGCTGGACCCCCGTTCGGTCGCCAAGGCGGTGTCGCCGCGCACCGGCGGCATCCTGGGCGTCCACATCTGGGGCAACCTCTGCGACACGGCCGGACTCGACGACGTCGCCCGGGAGGCGGGCGTGCCGCTGGTCTTCGACTCGGCCCAGTCGTTCGGGTGCCGGCCCCTGCTGCCGGGTCCGAGCGGGACGGCGGAGGTGTTCAGCTTCCACGCCACGAAGATCCTGAACTGCTTCGAGGGCGGGCTCGTCGCCACGGACTCCGCGGACGTCCACGCCCGGGTGCGGTCGATGCACAACTTCGGCTTCGACGAGGCGATGAACGTCGTCGGCCCGGGCACGAACGCGAAGATGAACGAGTCGTCGGCGGCGATGGGCATCGCGTCCATCGAGCACCTGGACGACATGCTGAAGATCTACCGGGCGCACTACCTGCGCTACCGGGAAGGCCTGGCGGCGGTGCCCGGCGTCACGCTGATGGCGGCGCCGGACGGCCAGACCCACAACCACCAGTACGTCGTCGTGCAGGTGGACCCCGAGGCGGCCGGCCTGGACCGCGACCGGCTGGCGGACATGCTCGGGGCGGAGAACATCCGTACCAAGAAGTACTTCTCGCCGGGCTGCCACCGTATGCGGCCCTACCGGCAGGACGCCGTGCACACGCCCGTCGACCTCTCGGTCACCGAGGCGCTGACGGAGCGTGTGCTGGCCCTTCCCACCGGGCTGTCGGTGACGCCGGACGACGTCGACCGCATCAGCGACGTGATCGCCGCCGCGGTCCGCTACGCGTGACGGCGCGACCGCTCCCGCGGGGCAGCCGCATCCGGGCCGTCGCCGCCCGCCAGCTCCTCGATGAGCTCGGCGGCGCGGCGCGGCCCGTTGTGGGCGCGGTACTCCTCGCCGAGCGCCTGCGCCCGCGCGCGGAACGAGGGCTCACGGAGCACCTGTTGCACCGCCGCGCGCAGCCGCCGCTCCAGGTCGTCGCCGCTCTTGAGGTGCACTCCGGCCCCGGACCAGCCGACATGCGCGCCGACCTCGTTCTTGTCCTCGGTGGCCGAGGCCACGACGAGCGGCACGCCGTTGCTCAGCGCCGCGGTCACACCGCCGTAGCCGCCGTTGGTGACGAGGAGGTCCGCGTGCGGCAGCAGATGGTGGTACGGCACGAACCGCTCCACCCGCACGTTGTCCGGCAGCGGGCCCAGGTCGATCTGCTCGGGCGGGACGCCGGTCGTGACGACGATCAGGGCGTCCAGAGAGGACAGCGCGCGGATCGCGGGCCGCAGCAGACGCTCCGGCTCGTTGGCGACGGTGCCCTGCGTCAGATGCACCACCCGGCCGTACGCCGTCAGGTCGCCCCACCAGGCCGGCGGCTCGAACGCGTCGGTCGCCGCGCCCGTGATGGGGCCGACGAAGCGGGTCTGCGGGAGCAGATCGCTGCGCGGGTACTCGAAGGACGGCACCGTCCCCAGCAGATACAGCGACGGCATCCGGACGATGTTCTCGAACGCTCCGGCGTCGATGGGCGGCAGACCCACCTGGGCCCGCGTCCGGTCGGCGGCACGGCGCAGTTCGCGCATGATGACGTGGTCCGCCGTCCACTTCAGCGTCCGGTTGCGCAGCCGCCCGAGGACCGAGGACGAGGGCTTCAGGCCCATGCCGAACGGTGCGGTGTCGCGGCTGCTGAGGGTGTAGATCGAGGTGGCCATCCAGACCAGCGGAATCCCCTTCAGCTCGCTCAGGAACCCGCCCGCATAGGTGGTTTCGTCGGTGACGACCACATCCGGCTTTAATTCCTCGGCCAGCGCCGAGAGGTCCCGGAGCTGGTCGGGTGCGGTGCCGAGAAAGACGTCCCGGAAGACCGCGATCATTCCCTTGACGCCGGTGAGACCGGTGTGTTCCGGAAACGCCTCGTCATGTGTCATGCCGCCGTAGTCGAATCCGGAGACGATCGGCGAGAACCGGGCACCGGTCCTTTCGACGCGTTCCTGGAAAACCTTGCCGGTGTACCAGGTCACCGTGTTTCCACGGCGTACGAGCTCTTTCACCAGATGCATGATGACATTGACATGGCCTTCGGCCGGCGCCGTCGCCACGAGCACATTCGCCAAGGCTCTGCCTCTCTTCTCGGCCGATTGTTTGCTGTGGGCGGAACGCTAACCCAGAAGTTGGCCGTTCAGGCGGGGGTGATCTGGCCGAACGGCACGCCGGAGGAAAGCATGGTTTCGGGAGGTGTGTTCAATGCAGATACTCGTGACCGGAGGAGCCGGCTTCATCGGCTCCAGCTACGTACGCATGCTCGTGTCCGATGCGGAAGCGCAGGGGCGCCGGCCCCGTGTCACCGTGCTGGACAAGCTCACTTACGCCGGGAATCCGGCAAATCTCGAATCGGTTGCCGGACGTATCACATTCGTCCAGGGCGACATCTGCGACGCGGGCCTGCTGGCGCGTGTGGTGCCGGGGCACGACCTGGTCGTCAATTTCGCGGCGGAGACCCATGTCGACCGGTCCATCGAGGACTCCGGCGATTTCGTCCGCACCAACGTCCTCGGCACGCAGGCTTTGATGCAGGCCTGCCTGGATGCGGGCACCCGCAGGGTCGTGCACGTGTCGACCGACGAGGTCTACGGCAGCATCGCCACCGGCGCCTGGAGCGAGGACGCCCCGGTGTCGCCCAACTCGCCCTACGCGGCGTCCAAGGCGGGCGGCGACATGATCGCCCTCGCCTATGCGCGCACCCACGGGCTGCCTGTCTCGGTCACCCGGTGCGGCAACAACTACGGCCCCTTCCAGTACCCGGAGAAGGTCATCCCGCTGTTCATCACCAACCTGCTGCGCGGCCGCCGGGTCCCGCTGTACGGGGAGGGGAACAACGTGCGCGACTGGATCCACGTCGAGGACCACTGCCGTGGCATCCAGGTGGTCGCCGAGCGCGGCGCGGCGGGCGAGGTCTACCACATCGCCGGCACCGCCGAACTGACCAACCGTGAGCTGACCACCCATCTGCTCGAAGGGCTCGGCCGCGACTGGTCGATGGTCGAGCACGTGCCCGACCGCAAGGGCCACGACCTGCGCTATGCGCTCAGCGACAAGAAGCTGCGCGCCCTCGGGTACGCACCGGCCATCTCCTTCGACCGCGGCCTCGCCTCGACGATCGACTGGTACCGCACCCGTTCCGCCTGGTGGGAGCCGCTCGTCGGCGGCCCGGGACCCTCCCCTGCGGCACCGTCCGCGGTGCCGCAGCAGGCCGAAAACAGGTAGGCAGCCTACTCAAGTGGACTGATCTGTGTTACCAATTAGTTGGTAGCCAACGTATTGGCAGGCAATTCAGAAGGGACCCCCCCGGTGACCAAACTGCTGCTCTCGGTGCATGTGCTGGCGTCGATCGTGGCGATCGGCCCGATCACGGTGGCGGCGTCGATGTTCCCCCGCTTCGTCAAGCCGCAGACCGGGGACGACGACCCGAGCGGGGAGGAGCGCACCCCCGCCACCGCGGCGCTGCTGCACCGGATCTGCCGGGGGTACACCGTCGTCGGCGTCGCCGTACCGGTCTTCGGTCTTGCCACCGGCGCTCAGATGGGTGTGCTGGGCGATGCCTGGCTCATCGTCTCGATCATCCTCACGGCGATCGCCGCGGCCCTGCTGCTGATGGCGATCCTGCCCGGTCAGGAGCGGCTGCTCGCCCAGCCCGCCGGTGCGGCGGCGGGCGGCGGCGCGGGTGCGGCCGTGGACACCGCGACCGCGGAGGCGACCCGGTCCGCGGCGGCGCGGCTGGCCATGGTCACCGGGATCTTCAACCTGCTCTGGGCCGTCGTGGTCGTGCTGATGATCGTCCGCCCCGGCTCCACGACCGGCGCCTGAGCCCCGTACGCCCGCAGACCGCCACCGCAGTCGACCACACCGAGTACGCCCAGTACGCCCAGTACGCCGAGTACGCCGAGAACGAGGACTGACATGACCCTCTCCCCCGCAGCATCCGGTCTTGCCGGAGCCCTGGCCGATTCCGTCGCGGGCCCCGTGCTGCTGCCCGACGACAGTGGTTTCACCGAGGAACTGGCCAGTTTCCAGCTCGGGTTGCGCCACCAGCCGGACCTCGTGGTCGGTGCACGCCGGGTCGCGGACGTCCGGACCGTACTGCAGCTGGCCGGCGAGCACGGGGTTCCGGTCACCGTGCACAACACCGGACACGGGATGCGCTTCGCGGCCGACGAGGGAGTCGTCCTGACGCTGCGCCGGCTGAACGGCGTCCTGGTCGATCCCGCCACCCGCACCGCCCGCGTCGGCGGCGGGGCGACCTGGAACGACGTCATGGCGGCCGCGGCACCGCACGGCCTGGTGCCGCCCAGCGGCAGCCTGGGCTGTGTGGGCGCCGTCGGCTACACCCTCGGTGGCGGGATCAGCCTGCTGGCCCGCTCCGACGGCTGGGCCAGCGACCTGGTCCGCTCGTTCACGGTGGTCACCGAGGACGGCGAGGAGCGGGAGGTCGGGCCGGACGACGCCGAGTGGTTCGCCCAGCTGCGCGGCAGCGGACCGGTGCGGGGCGAGGTCGTCACCGGGATGACCGTCGGCCTGCTGCCCGAGGGGCGTCTGCAGGGCGGCGGGCTGACCTTCGACATCGGGGCGACGGGCGCGGAGGGCGACCCGGCGGTGCTGCACGCCTTCCGGGAGTGGACGGCCGACCTGCCCGACGAACTCACCTCCACCCTGCGGGTGATGTCCTTCCCCGACCTCGACTACCTGCCTCCCATGCTGCGCGGCCGGCGCATCGCGCGTGTCGCGGTCGCGCTGCGCGGCACCGAGGATGACGCCGAGCGGCTGGTCGCGCCGCTGCGGAAGGTGGCGCAGCCGATCGAGGACACCCTGGCCCCGATGCCGTTCGCCGAGTACCCCCGGGTGCACGCCGAGCCGGACAACCCCGGGCCGTTCATCGGGGAGAACCTCCTGGTCGACGCCCTCGACGTGACGGCCCTGGAGAACCTGGCACGGCTGACCGGACCCACCATGGTGATCATGAACATCCGTCACCTCGGGGGAGCCCTGGCCCGTCCCGCCGCCGTCCCCGACACCGTGCAGGGCCGCGATGCGCAGTACCTCGTCGCCGCGGTGGCGCCGGTCGACCCGCAGGTGTCGGTCACCCACCCCGGGGCCGCCTACGACCAGGCCAACCCCGGCTGGGCACTGGAGCCGTTCGGTACGGCCAAGGTCGGCGTCAGCCCCGGTTTCAGCGTCGGGCCGCGCGGCCGTAGCTGATCCCCGATCTGCACCGCCCGGGCCGGCCGGCATTCCCCCGAGTCGTGCCGTCCGGGCGGTGCGCACAAACGGTCCGGGCGCACTGTTCAATCTTGTCACCGATGATTCCCGAGCCATATTCTCCAATGCGTCGGACGCCACTCGGAGAAAGGCCTTCAATGGATTTGAAGCCGCAGGTGAACGAGCTCTGGAAATACATCGGCGAAAACGAGGTCAACGAAGAACTGATCGGTGACCTCGCCGATTTCAAGCGAAGTCAGGTGAACTACCGGCTGACCTACTTCGATGTCCGCACGAACGGCGTCCGCTATCTGAAGACACTCATCTACAACCTGGCCGGCCAACTGAGCCCGGAGAACTGGGAGCGGCTGCGCCGGATCGAGGGGCGTGAACTCGGGCAGCCGTACTCGATCACCTACGACGGGGAGTCCGTCTGCCTGGACTACCTGCGCGCCGTGCGCGATCTGGAGTTCATCGAGAAGAACCTCGACCTCGACGGCGGCCGCGTTCTGGAAATCGGTGCGGGATACGGCCGTACATGCCACACGCTGATGTCGAACAAGGACATCAGCGCCTACACGATCATCGATCTGCCCACCACGATGGCGCTCTCCAGGAAGTACCTGCGGGCGGTGCTGTCGGAGGAGCAGTTCAGTAAGATCACGTTCATTCCCATCGACGAGATCAAGACGTCTCTCGGCGACGCGGAATTCGACCTCTGCATCAACATCGACTCGCTCGCGGAAATGGACGTCGAGACCGTCCGTTACTACTTCGCGCTGATCGCGGAACGCTGCCGGCACTTCTACACGAACAACCCGGTCGGCAAGTACATGGACAAGAGCCTCGACGACCACGCCCGCGGCGAGGACGCCATCGCCCGGGCCCTGGACGCGGGGCTGCTGACCGATGTCATCGACGTCCACGACAACCGTGCGGTGCGGGAGCAGGCCCGCAAGTTCGTCGTGGCCTACCGCCCGCACGACAGCTGGCGGTGCGTGGCCGACGAGTGGGCCGCGCCGTTCACCTGGTACTGGCAGGCCCTGTTCCAGGCGCCGGCCGCCGGCCGCTGATGCCGTACGGGGGACCGGCGCCGATCCTCGCCGACGGTCCGGTCGCGCCACTCGGTCAGCACTCCCTGCTGCTGCTTCTGCTCCAGGTCGGTGTGCTGCTCGCCCTGGCGTTGCTGTTCGGCCGGCTGGCCGTGCGGTGGGGGATGCCCGCGGTGGTGGGCGAGCTTCTGGTCGGCGTCCTGCTGGGGCCCTCGCTGCTCGAACGGTTCGCGCCCGCGCTGACCGACTGGCTGTTCCCCAAGGAGCCCGGCCAGTTCCATCTCCTGGACGCGTTCAGCCAGATCGGCCTGATGCTCCTGGTCGGCGTCACCGGCACCCAGCTGAGCCTCGGGCTGCTGCGCCGGCAGGGCACGACCGCCCTGCGGGTCAGCGTCGGCGGACTCGTCGTGCCGCTGGCCTTCGGCATCGGGGTCGCCTTTCTGCTGCCGGACAGGCTGGTGCCGGGAGACGTCGACCGTGCCGTGTTCGCGTTCTTCCTCGGGGTGGCGATGTGCGTCAGTGCCCTCCCGGTCATCGCCAAGACCCTGTCCGACATGGGGTTCCTCCACCGTCCCGTGGGTCAGCTCATCCTGACGGCGGGGCTGGTCGACGACACGGTGGCATGGTTCCTGCTGTCGCTCGTGACGGCGCTGGCCACGGCCGGTCTGACCGTGGGTCACGTCGGGCTGGCGCTCGCCTCGCTGGCGGTCTTCCTGGTGCTGGCGTGCACCGTCGGCCGTATGGCCGTCCGGGCCGTGCTGCGCCGGACGGCACGGTCCGCGGAACCCGGGGCCACGGTCGCCGCCGTGGTGGTGATGGTGCTGCTGTCCGCGGCCGGGGCCCACGCGCTGCACCAGGAGCCTCTTTTCGGCGCGTTCGTGTGCGGCCTGGTCATCAGCTCCACCGGAGAGCTGGCGCCGAACCGGCTGGCCGCTCTGCGTACGGTCGTCATGGCGGTCTTCGCGCCGGTGTTCTTCGCCGCCGCCGGCCTGCGGATGGACCTGACCGGGCTCGCCGATCCGGTGGTGCTGGGCGCCGCGTTCCTGCTGCTGTTCGTGGCGGTGCTGGGCAAGTTCCTCGGCGCCTACGCCGGGGCCCGGCTCAGCCGGCGGAGCCGGTGGGAGGCGCTGGCCCTCGGGGCGGGGATGAACGCCCGTGGTGTCGTGGAGGTGGTCATCGCGATGGCGGGGCTGCGGCTGGGCGTGCTCACCACGGAGATGTACACCGTCATCGTGCTGATCGCGGTGGTCACCTCGCTGATGGCACCGCCGATCCTGACGCTGGCGATGAAACGCATCGAGGACACCGCCGAGGAGACCGCGGAACTGAAGTCCCCGGAAGAGAAGACCGCGGACGAGGAGATCCGCGAGAAGGCGTACGGATAGCGAAACAGCAGGAGGTTCCGCCGGGGGGGGGGGCCGGCGGGGCGCCCCGCCCCCCGCGGGAGCCACCCCGCCCCCGGCGCCCGCACCTCAGGTACACACCGCGCCGAGCGTCGTCGCGCCCATGACCCCGCCCGGCGGCGCCGTACCACCGCCCGCCCCGGCGCCCGCGCCGCCCTACGGCCAGCCCGGTCAGCAGC